>JBEIPE010000166.1:0-6494 GCA_040377215.1 Halobacteriovoraceae bacterium | reverse complement strand
TGCCATTGGTATCGGTGTGGGTTTTGGTATGCAGACGATTATCAGCAACTTCGTCAGCGGTATTATTCTCCTGCTCGAAAAACCACTTAAGCTCGGTGACCGCATTGAGATTGGTGAGGTCTCAGGTAACGTTCACAATATCTCTGTGCGCGCGACGACCATCATCACCAACAATAACGTGGCCATCATCGTCCCCAATTCAGATTTTATCTCGAAGCAGCTCATCAACTGGAGCTACTCGGGCCACACGGTCAGAATTAGCATCAGTGTTCCGGTGGCCTACGACTCTGACCCCGAGTTGGTTAAATCATTGTTGTTAGATGTTGCGAAAAATGAAGCTGGCGTTTTAGAAACTCCAGCTGCGACTGTTCGGCTCTCGAAGTTCGGTGATAGTGGTTTGGTGTTTGATCTTTTGGTTTGGACACAAGAGTACGCCGATCGCATGGGTGCTCTTCGTAGCTTACTCAATTTCGCTGTTCTGAAGTCGTTTAAAGAAAATAAAATCCGCATCCCTTACCCTCAAATGGACCTCCATATCCTAAAAGATCCTGAAACATGATGGGCTTCACAATCGATCAGATCATCTTCATCGTCATCATGGTTCTATCGGTGGTGTTGTTCATCACTGAATACTTGCGCGTCGACGTCGTCGCTATGCTCATCATCCTCGCTCTGGCGTTGACCGGCCTGCTCGATGTGAAAGAAGCTTTCGCCGGCTTCTCCAGCGAACCGGCCATCATCGTCGCCGCTGTTTTCGTACTTTCAGCAGGGCTCTCACAGACAGGCGTGACTGATGTGATCGGCGGCTGGGTTACCAGGCTCTCAGGAAAAAGTGAATTTCGAGCTATTATCGTCATCATGATCGCCGTTGCGGCGATGTCAGCTTTCACCCATCACTTGATGGTAACGGCGATGATGCTTCCGATTGTTATGAAGATCTGCAAAGACGAAGAAGGACTCCATGCTTCTCGCTTGCTTATTCCCATGGCCACGGCTGCATCGCTCGGAACGACACTCACTTTAATTGGTGCGCCGGCCTTCTTGCTCGCTAACAACATCCTCAAGCGCGCAGGAGAGCCAAGCCTCGGACTCTTCGAGGTCGGTCAAGTGGGCGGACCGCTCGTTCTTGCGGGCATCGTATTTTGCGCTCTCATGAAATGGATGTTGCCGAAGAAATCCGGTGACGATGAGTCGCTTAAAAACTTTAAGCTCACAGACATCACCACTGAGCTCATCATTCCGGCAAAGAGCGTGTGGATAGGGAAGACTCTCAAGGAACTTCAAACGGCCACGGCAAAAAACTTTATGTTGCAGGGGTGGATCCGAAAAGACACCTTTCAGGGGAATAAGGACTTCGAAGCCATCTTGGAAGAAGGTGACGTGTTCATCATCAAAACGAACGCCGATGAACTTATTTCCTTCGATGGAAAGCAAGGGCTGGTGCTGAAGGCGTTACAAAAATTTAGCGACAACAAAGATATCCAAACGTCGCTAGCGGGTGAAGAACGCCGCCTCCTGAAAGCGGTGATCTCTCCGCGCTCGGAATTCGCCAATCGCACAATAGCGCAGATCAATTTTTACAAAATGTTTGGCGTCGTCGCTGTGGGCGTGTGGCGCAAGTCGGGCTGGATTTCCAGTGGAATCGCTGATGTGATCCTTCAGCCGGGCGACATGCTGGTGCTGTGGGGACCGGAAGAAAAGCTTAACAGCCTGACACTCCATCGCGGCTTTTTGATGTTCCTCCCATTCTATGGCACGTCCAAAAAACGCAGTAAGAGCAAAGTTTCTGCGCTCATCATGCTGGCCTCCATTGGTGCAGCGGCAACAGGTTTACTCCCGGCGTACCTGGCCTTCGTCGCCGGGGCCATGGGCATGATTCTCACGAAGTGTGTCGACGTTGAGCAGGCCTATGCTTCCATCGAACTCAAAATTTACGTCATGATCGCAGGGGTCATTCCTCTGGGGATGGCGATGGAACGTACCGGAGTGGATAAACTCTTGGCGAAGCAGATTCTCAATTACACCGGAGGCTGGGAACCGATCGCCATGCTCCTAGTGTTCTTCTGGATTTCGGCGCTACTCACACAGATTCTCTCAGATGCGGCCACGACCGTGTTGCTGGCCCCCATTGCAGTGGCTTTTGCTAAAGGGGCGTCTATCTCTCCCACGGCCGCGGTCATTTGCGTCACCATGGGAGCGGTGGCTTCATTCCTGACGCCGATTGGACACCATGGTAATTTGCTCATCCTTAGCCCTGGAGGCTATCGCTTCGCCGATTTCCTTAAAATTGGGTTGCCGCTGACCGTTATTTTATCGGCGATCACCTGTTTTCTAGCTCTGAAGACGTGGATTTAATCTGAAGTCGTGGCATCATAGGGGAATCAAATTCCCTTGTGAGGCGCTATGGAAAATCAGACCAGTTTTGTCCGTTCATTATGCATGGGTGACATCGAAGAGAATGTCATTATCCCTTACCCAAAACTCAAAGACGAAGAGAAAGAAATCCTTCGTAGCGTGATCGATTCTGTCGATTCGACGCTCAAAGGCCGTGATGCCGAATTCCGTAAGTGGGATCGGGAAGGTGAACTTCCAGAATCGATGCTTGAAGAGATGCGCCAACTAGGTCTCTTTAGTTTGATCATCCCTGAAGAGCACGGTGGGATTGGGATGAATAGCACATCTTACTCACGCACACTCCAAGCTCTCGCGAAACACGATGGTTCGGTCGCCATTACAGCGGGTGCTCACAGCTCCATCGGTATGCGCGGTCTTGTCCTCTTCGGAACACCTGAACAAAAAGCCAAGTATGCTCCAAAACTCGCCACTGGCGAAATGATCGCGGCGTTCTGCCTCACTGAACCAGGGGCCGGTTCAGACGCTGCTGCTCTTCGTACGAAGGCCGTGAAAGACGGTGATGATTGGATCATCACAGGCAGCAAGCTTTGGATCACCAACGGCGGTATCGCCGATTTCTTCACTGTCTTCGCTAAGACCGATACTGACGGTGGTCAGATCACGGCCTTCATCGTCACGCGTGATATGAAAGGCGTCTCGACCGGGCCGCACGAAGACAAAATGGGTCTGCGTGCTAGCTCGACGACGACTGTCGATCTGGATCAAGTGCGCGTACCGGCGGCCAACGTCCTCGGTGACGTCGGCAAAGGTTTCAAAGTCGCCATGAAGATTCTCAACAGTGGACGCACAGGTCTCGGTGGCGGATCAATCGGTAGCATGAAATCGCTGATCGAGATGTCGACCAAACAAGCCAAGCAGCGCACGCAGTTCGATAAGCCCATCGCTGAATTTGGTTTGATCAAACAAAAAATTGGTCACATGGTCGTCGAGTGTTACGCCACGGAAGCGGTGGTGAACATGGTCGCTGGTCTCGTGGATCAAGGCTACGAGGACTACGCGGTGGAAGCGGCTATTAGTAAAGTCTTCGCTACAGAATGCCTCTGGCGCACGGCTGACGAGGCTTTGCAGGTCGCTGGTGGTAACGGCTACATGTGTGAGTTCCCGTACGAGCGCATTGTACGCAACTGCCGCATCAACCGAATTTTTGAAGGCACCAATGACATTCTCCGTCTCTTCATCGCACTCACGGCGATGAACGATGTGGGCAAACAGCTTAAAGACGTTGCGAAATCAGTGGAAGGTATTTTCTCCGATCCGATCAAAGGCTTCGGGGTGATGTCAGACTACGCGAAAAAACGTCTTACCAGCGCGACTGGTATCGGCGGCGCAAAGAAGAACTTCACCAAGCTTAACCCTGCTCTTAAGAAGCAAGCGGCGATCTTCGAAGACGCTACTCGCGATTTAGCAGCAGCTGCGGACCGCATCTTGCGCAAGCACGGTAAAGACATCATCAATAAACAGTTCGCGACCAAGCGCCTCGCTGACATCATCATCGACTTGTACGTGCTCGGCTGTGTTCTCAGCCGCGTGAATACATCAATCGAAGACAACGGCCTCGAGGGCGCAGCCAAAGAGATCGAAATCCTCAACGTGTTTGCTGGTCAAACCCGTCGTCGTATCAAAGGCAACTTTGGTAAGATCGATGACAATGACGACGATCTCATCACGTCACTGGCCGATCATGCTCTCGAGATCGAGGGCTTTAAGTGGGATAACTTGTAGATCAGCTCTGGCAGCCAAAGCGTAAGGTCTTGTGCCTTAAATCCTGCTTTGGCTGCCTTGTTCACATCCATATAGTAGTCGCGCTCAATCCCAAACGGCGACGGCGTTCCGTCTTCAGCAAACAGCGCCTTTTTTCCCACCACATTTTCAATCTGTGACATCAACTCGCGATTCGACCAATTGTCGGCTGCGCTGATATTAAAAACATCTTTTTGTCCGCTTTCGACCATCCACTGCAAGGCCCCTGCCGCGTCTTCCGCGCGTACATAAGAGAATTCCGCGACGAGGTTAGGGAAGGAGAGCGCCTTACCTTGTGCCACGTGCTCTATGTGCATGTGGAGACGTCGCGTATAATCATCGGTGCCAAGCACGATAGGAATCCGCATGCGTGCAACAGGAAAGGGAGCTGAGAGAAAGGCATGCTCGGCTGCACGCTTACCTTCTTGATAGGGATTGCTGGCTTCGCCGGCCTTGTAGTCTTCCGCCATCCAATCAGTTTCTAAGAGCGCAGCTTCCGCATCGTACACCGAGAGAGTTGACGTCATGACATATTGACCGATGCGTCCCTTGAAAGCTTCGATGGAGGCATTGGCGTCAGATGCTGTCATGCACATTTGATCGACCACGCTGTCGTAGTTTTCTTTGATCAATGAACGAAGTTGCTGTGGGTCTGTGCGATCGCCCTTAAGACGTTGAACAGCATCACCAAAATCATCAGCGGTATTCCCTCGCGTCAGGATTGTCACGTGATGACCTTTTTTAATAAGGTTGTGCACGAGACGCTTGCCAAAAAAACGTGTGCCTCCCAATACAAGAATTTTCATACGGCTTTCTCCTTATCAAGGTGGAAATGGATTGCACTTGATCCATCGTTCATTTTTTCTGCCCAGATCGTACTTTGGTGCAAGCGGATGAAGCTGCGACACAAGAGCAGCCCTAGACCTTGAGAGCCAAAGCTTGCGGTAGAGATTTGCGCAGTGGTGTCTTTGAAAAATTCATTGAGGCGTTCAACCTCAAGGCCCTTACCTTGGTCAATAACTGAAAACTTCAGCGTGTGACCAGTGTCAGTTACGTTGATCTGGATCTCCGTTTCAGCGGGGCTAAACTTAATGGCGTTCGCAAGCAAGTTGCGCACCACTGTTTCAATCATGCGGGGATCAGCAGAAGCCCATGCGCTTTCAAAGACGTTGCATTGAAGGCTTAGACTTTTTTCAATCATAAGTGGTCGTAGATAATCTGCGACTTTCATGACCGTCCCGCGAACATTGAGGGATGTTCTTTCGACCTTTAGCGAATGAAATTGTGTCCGTGCCCACTCACTCAACTGCATGATGAAATCGTTCACGTCTTGCGTCCCGTTGTGAATGGACTGGAGCATGGCCGTGCGATCGGCTGGCGGCATCTGATCGTGATCGCGCATGAGGATCTCAGAGGCATGCGCGATGTTGGCAATGTTTCCCGACAAATCATGGGCAAGAATACCCATGAATGTGGTTTTTACTTGGTTAAGACTTCGAAGCTCACGCTCCAATCTTTTTTGTCCGCTCACATCTTTGAAGAGGAGGGTCGATCCAATGTTAGTGCCTTGCTGATTCAGGATGGCGCGATTCTCCACGAGATAGCAATTCGAGTTTGTCTCGAATTCGAAATTCGTAGACCAGGGATAGTGCGAGCGGAGTTCGAGCGGAAGATGCGTGAGCGCCTCAACGTGGTTGCCGATGTGCTGAGTATTGAGTTGGAGTGCATGAGCCGCGGCAGGATTGTAATCCATCAACTGGCCTCGCTCGTTCCACATGGTACAGGGATCCGTCATATGCTCAATGATCTTAGCGCGAGCAAAGGGAATGACTTCGAGGGCCTTGTGTCCAAAAACCGCGTAGACCAATACCACCGATGAGAAGGCGAGGGCGGTAGGCACAACTTGCAAGAATCGTAGCTCGGGATAAAAGTAAACGGCGAGAGTATCGAGGATCGAGGGTACTAAAATGCTGACAATGATCAGTTTATTTCGCGTTTTGTGAAACGGATGCAAAGACTTCATTCCCTGCCACAAAATGAAAAATGCAGCGAGTAGAAGCAATCGGGCAACCAAACTATGAATCGGGAACCAAGCACCGCTCGCATACGTGAGCAGCTCTCCATCGGCTAAGCTGCGAATGGAGTAGTCTGTAATCAAAAGATGATGAAAGGGGCTTATAACGATGAGGACAGAGATTACATGGACAGCTGATGTGAGAAACCACACCCATCTAGCGATTCTGAGCTGCCCATGAATGGCCACTGATACCCAGCAGATGCTGAGACACACAAGTGAAGCCCCAATCATTTTAATGCGGTTTAAGAAGATTTTATCTTCG
>JBEIPE010000271.1:0-4031 GCA_040377215.1 Halobacteriovoraceae bacterium | reverse complement strand
GTATTCATGGGCTCAGCTTTCAAAAACAAAGGTGTTCAACTTCTCTTGAACGCAGTTGCTCGTTACCTCCCATCTCCTTTGACTGCTGAAGCGCCAAAAGCGATCGACAGCAAGACAGGCGAGAAAGTGGACCTCTCTCCAGACGCAGCGAAAGGCCTCGTATGTATGGCGTTTAAGATCACTGACGAACAGTTCGGTCAGTTGACTTACACACGTATCTACCAAGGTACTTTGACTAAGGGTGATACACTCTTGAACACACGTACGAAGAAGCGTGTTCGTATCGGCCGTATCGTGCGCATGAACTCAAACGACCGTGAGAACATCGACTACGCTTGCGCGGGCGATATCATCGCGATGATCGGTGTAGACTGTGCTTCGGGTGATACCTTCGTTTCTGACAGCGGAGAGTTGGATCACTTGTCATGCGAAGGGATGCATATTCCAATCCCAGTTATCGAGCTTTCAATCAAAGCGAAAGATAAAGAGCAGCAAGCGAAGATGGGCAAAGGCCTTCAGCGCTTCCTTAAAGAAGACCCGACGTTCCACGTATTCACTGACGAAGAGTCAGGCGAAACACGTATCGCCGGCATGGGTGAATTGCACCTTGAGATTTACACTGAACGTTTGAAGCGCGAATACAAAGCGGAAGTAGAAGTGGGTGCTCCTCAGGTTAACTACCGCGAAACAATCCGCGGTGAAGCTAACTTCGAATACACACACAAGAAGCAAACCGGTGGTTCAGGTCAGTTCGCAAAAGTTGCGGGCAAGATCAAGCCATTGGCCGACGACCGTAAAGAGCGCGAAGACCAAGTCTACCGCTTCACGAACGAAATTAAGGGCGGTGTTATCCCGAACGAATTCATTCCTTCGTGTGACAAAGGCTTCAACGACGTTATGAACAAAGGTCCTTTGGCGGCGTTCCCAGTGATCGGCGTAGAAGCGATCTTGCAAGACGGCCAATACCACGACGTTGACTCATCTGATATGGCGTTCCGTATTGCTGCTCGTATGGCGATGCGTGATGCGATTAAGAAAGCTCAGCCAGTATTGCTCGAGCCAATCATGAAAGTTGAAGTGGAAAGCCCACAAGAATTCCAAGGTTTCGTCATCGGTGACTTGTCTTCACGTCGCGGTGTGATCCTCGGTTCTGAAACTTCTGAAGGCGGCGACGCGGTTATTAACGCTCACGTTCCTCTTTCTGAAATGTTCGGCTACTCGACAACGTTGCGTTCAGGTACAGCTGGTAAAGCGGGCTACTCTATGGAGTTCGCGAAGTACGAGCCATGTCCTTCACACGTTCAAGAGAAAGTGATGAACGATCGTAAAGAAAAACTGAACGAGCGTGCTGACTAGATTGATTTAACGATCTTCTCGAAGGGACCGGGGTAACCTGGTCCCTTTGTATTTAAAGGCCTATGAAATACGAAAGCAGCCATTTACAGGTTTTGATCGCGCTCTCACAGAGTGACAGTATTTCTAAAGCCGCTGAGTCCCTGGGTGTAACCCAATCGGCCGTTTCACAAACATTGAAGACTCTCGAAGGTAAAGTGGGCTTTCCATTGCTCGCTCGCCAAGGCAAGAACGCGACGTTGACCGAAGGTGGGCGCAAGCTCGCTAAGGTCGCGAAGCAGTATCTCAAGCGTATCGACGAAACCATTGATCAAATTCATCAGGACGCTAAGGAAGTGCGCGGCACTTTGCACGTGGGCACTCTCGCTGGTCTCGGCAAGAGCTGGATTACCAGTCGGATTATTGATTACCTGAACGAACACGAAGAACTCGAAGTGAAAGTCAGCATGGATTTTCCGGAGAATCTTATTCGTCGCTTCGAGCGCGGGGACATCGATTGTTTGATCGTGCCGGATTACCAAGTTCCGGCCTGGGCCGAGAAATGGGTCTTGCACGAAGAGCACACAGTTCTTGTGTTCCCTGATAACAAAAATTTCAAAATCACGGAGAAATCTGAGCTGAAGGATATTCTTCAGCATCCGGTGATCATGTTCGAAGAGAACGATCCCTTGTTCTTCCGCTGGTGCCGCGAGCACTTCGGAGCGATCCCACGTCAGGTGCGCAGTCGCTTGGTGGTGAACTCATTTGGTAAAATCCTCCAAGGCGTCTATGACGGTCTAGGCATGGCGGTTGTTCCTACACACGTGTTGAACCGTTCGTTCTTCAAAGACAAAATCAAAACGCTCAAAGGCAGTGAAGTGTTCAACAACACCATCTGCTTTGCTACGCGAGTGGAAGAGGCCGAAGGCCTTAAGATGAAAGGTCTCTACCAGCATCTTTTGAGCACCAGTAAGAGCTTTGGTAAGAAATGACCTTGCTGGCACGACTTCCCGAACTTATTCCCGCTCCGATCCACGACTTCTTGCGAATCTCACTCTCAATGGGCTTCACGCCTGTGTTGGTGGGTGGCGCCGTTCGCGACCTCGCTCATGGGCAAGAAGAGATTCACGATTGGGATTTTGAACTTCATCACACCGAAGGCAGTGAAACTCGTTGGCAGGCGCTCTTGAGTGCCATGCGCACGGGCCATCAGCTCACGCCACAGTCTCATCATGTGGTGAAGGCCGTTCATCCTGAAACCCGCGTGGAGTGGCAGTTTGCTCCACCACGAATTGAAATTTATCCACAGCGAGATGCTTACGGGCACGGCGACTTTGAAACTAAAGTGGCATGGAAGATGCCTTTTGCCGAAGCCGTTGGCCGTCGTGACTTCACCTTGAATGCCATGGGCGCGAGTTGGGACGGCAAGACTTGGACTCTGCTCGATCCTTTGAATGGCATGGCCCATTTGCGCGAGGGTATTTTACATCCCTGCAACGTCGATCATTTCCGCAAAGATCCGGTGCGCTTTTTGCGTGCTCATCGTTTTGCTCTTAAGTACGGTTGGAAATTTTCTCCCGAGCTGACTGAAGCGCTGGAACAGATGGATCTGGGTTTTCTCACCGCCCATTACATGGGTGAGGAAGCACGCAAGTCGGCGGCGCCTTTCTTGTTCTGGAATCACTTGCAGTCGCAAGCCAGTTTGCCGGCCAAATTTCAAGGCGGCATTCTCCATGCGGCCGCACTAGAAAAAACCTACACTCGTCACTTGCCCGCGTTCGGTCACTCCAATGCCATGCTTGCTGCAGTTTTTGCTGCCGGTGAAGGCTGGCACTTACTCTTGCCGTTAGCAGGGAAGGGCGAAAGTGAAACCACGGTATGGCGTCATCGTCGAGATGCGATCCTGGCCCTCAAAGGCAACGTGGTAGAAGATTTTATCAAAGTCGATGAAGAACTCTTTCGCCAAGAAAGTTTTAATGTCCTTTGTCAGTTGGTGCGTCCACCGCTGGCGTGGTTTCAGTTTGCTTGGGCCAAAGAAGTTCTCGCGGACCACGGTTTGTTGTGGATCACCGAGAAACCTTGGGACGATAAAATTGATGTACGCAGTTTTCCCCCGCACGAGCGCAGCGCTCGTAAAGTGATGGCGTGGGTGCGTGCTTGATTCGTCCTTATCAAGCAAACGATCTTAAACAAGTCGAAGAAGTTTTTTGGGAAACCAGCGCGCGTAAAGAATTCGCCAGCGATGAAGAGCGTCGCCAATTTCAACATCAGTACCTCGATGCCTATTTATCGCAGATTGCTTTTGTGGCAATCGAGGGTGATCAAGTGTTGGGTTATATCATCGCTCAGCGAGATACACTGGCGAGCGAGTCTTCCTGGGCCGCGCACCTCGCTCTATTTAAAGACTGCTATCAGCAGTACCCAGCTCATCTTCATATTAATTGCCGCACTGCGGCACAAGGTAAGGGATTGGGGGGGCAACTCTTGGCCGCTCTCGAGCAGCATTTGGCCGGTTTGGGTGATCCCGGTGTTCATCTCATCACAGCGGCTTCCGCCCTCAACGTCAATTTTTATAAAAAATACGGCTACTTAGAGGTCGCCTGCCGTCCTTGGAAGCAAGCCGAGTTACTTCTTCTCGGTAAGATTCTTTAAGGCTTTCTAAGTTTGACACAAAACGTCGAACCTAGATATTCTTGGCC
>JBEIPE010000122.1:0-8137 GCA_040377215.1 Halobacteriovoraceae bacterium | reverse complement strand
TTGGCTCATGAGTGAGCCCAAGATGGGCACCAACCACATTTCCCATCGGGCCATCCAACTGGCTTCTTCGGTTTTAAAGAAATCCAAACTCTCCGGCTTCACCATCTGCCAAGCAGCTTCAGGGCCACCCAGCCCCATCACCAGGACGACGAGAAGAATAATAAGACCAACGATGATCGCGATACCTTGAATCAAATCATTGTACGCATCGGCCAGGAGACCACCGAACATGGTGTAAATGACGACAACGAGGGCCGCGACAGTAACTGCCACGTTGACGTTGAAATCAGAGGTCACATGAATGATCTGTCCGAAGGCACGAATCTGAGCGCCGGCCCATACCAGACTCGAGGGAATCATAATCAGGGCAGCGAGCTTCTCTGCACTCGGTGAAAAACGCTTACGAAAAAGATCAGGAAGCGTGGTGATCTGTTTGTCCCAGAGGACTTTGGCGAAAAACATCGCCATGAGCATGATGCAAAGGGCGTAGCCGAAGGGATCAGCGTGCGTGCCGCTGATTCCTACACGAAGAACGTTGCCCGAGGTGCCGATGCAAGACTCGGCCCCGAACCAAGTCGCAAAAATAGAAAACGTTCCTAGAAATGGGCCAAGGCTGCGGCCAGCAAGAAAATAGTCGTCATCGGTTTTGATCTTTTTTGAGACGACGTAGCCGACATAAATCATGCCGATGACGTAGCAGCAGATCCCGAAGAGCTCCCAATTCATGACCTACTCCCCAATCGCTAAACCTTCCCCGCGCGGATCGCTCACACCCACCCAAGATTTTCCGACTCTTTGAATCGCCTGAATCTGGCAGCCCAACGCTTGGCGCTTAACAAAGTGACCACGGCCTTCGAGATCTTTGAAGGCAGCGTTCGGCAAGAATGGTTTTTCAATGCGCAACTCTTCTGGCATCCACTGATGGTGCACACGAGTCGCCGCGACAGCATCATAAAGTGGCAAGCGGAACTCCAGGACGTTCAACATCGTCTGAGCGACACAAGAAATAATTCGAGTGCCTGAAGGAGTGCCCAAGGCCAAGAACGGCTTGCCGTCTTTTAAAACAAGCGTTGGACTCATGCTAGAGAGAGGACGCTTCTTAGGAGCGACAAGGTTCTTATCTCCACCGATCGCACCAAAAAGATTTGAAGCGCCGACGGCCTGAGCGAAGTCATCCATCTCGTTATTCAGCACAATACCAGTTCCACGCGCAACCAACCCGCTGCCGAACCACCCGTTGATGGTTTGAGTTGAGACCACGATATTCTCCTCACTATCGGCAAGGCTGAAGTGAGTGGTCTCGGTTTTATCATCAGGAATGGCGGGCAAAGGGAATTCCTTCGATGAGCGTGCTTTCGGCCCGAAGTATTTCTGCATGGCCTGAGCGTAAGTTTTTGAACTCAATTCTTTAGAAGGAATCGGCGAGAAATCGGGATCACCCATGTACTTCGCTCGGTCAGCAAAACTGATCTGCATGGCGGTGGCAATACGGTGAATCGTTTCTGGATGCTGAGCGCCCCATTGAGCGAGATTTTGTTGCTCTAGCAAATTCAAAATCTGCACCACGTGAGTGCCGCCTGAACTTGGCGGTGGCATCGAAATGATCTTGAAGCCGTGATAGCTGCCTTCAATGGCCGCGCGCTCTTTGGCGCGGTAACCTTGGAGATCCTGCGCCGTCATAATGCCGCCGTTACTACGAACGGTGTGCACGATATTTTTAGCGACTTCACCCTCGTAGAATCCGCGGGTGCCCTGCTTCGCAATAATGCGCAAAGTTTTTCCAAGATCAGTTTGTTTCAAGATATGACCGACTGGTGGGATGGAACCATCAGGCATAAAGAAAATCTTCGCAGCATCAGCATCGGCTTTTAGACGTGGAGATTCTTCCTTAATCGCATCGACCAAGTGGGGATAGACAGGCAGGCCTTCTTCCGCGAGACGAATGGCGGGCTGAACTGTATTTGACCAAGGCAATTTCCCCCAGCGTTTGTGCACTTCCCACAACCCACGCACTAGGCCCGGCACGGCCACAGCAAACGGGCCGTAGATCGATTTTTCTGGATCAGGTGTTCCGTCGGCTTTGAGGAACATTTTTGAGTGACCTTTCAGTGGCGCTACTTCGCGGAAATCCCACACATAAGACTTACCGGTTTTTTTCTCGTAGAAAATCATGAAGCCGCCGCCGCCAATGCCGGTGGACTGCGGACGTTCAACGGAAATGGCAAAGGAGACCGCCACGGCCGCATCGATGATGTTGCCCCCTTGGCGGAACATTTCCAGACCGGCCTGAGATGAGACAGTTCCTTGCGAAGTGATCATGACCCCTTGCGAGGTCGCTTCATGCTGGGAGCGGGTGTGGCCGGGGAGAAGATCGACCGTCCTGAGGCCTTCAGGTTTTTTACTAGAACAGCCTACTAAAAGAACGAGCAAAACACTCAGTATGCGCACACAAACTCCTTGTCGTGATAAGCTTTAAGCGGACCATATTTGTTGAGGAATTGTCGAGAGGTGTTGCGTGGAACTTCATGAGAACTGGGCCAGAGGAACGAATGCGCTTACAAGAGAGTGGAAGTTCAAAAACTTTCGAATGGCCCTCGCCTTCGTCAATGCCGTAGGGGCAGCCGCAGAAGAACTTAAGCATCACCCGGACATTGAGTTTGGCTGGGGTTATGTGCGCCTAAAGATCACGACCCACGATGCCGGCAACCTGCTCACCGACAAAGATTTTCAACTGGCCCAGCGGATCGATCAGCTGAGCTGACCTTCCATTTCGCGACGGACATGTCGTAAAAACTCGCGCTGCTCTTCGCTTTTTCCGAGCAAATAACTAGCAGCGGGATCAATCACACACCCTTCGAGGGCCTGACGTCCTAAGAGCATGCGAAAACCCATGTCGCGACGATTGGCGAGCGTGACTTCAATGGTGCGCTCTTCAAGTCCCATGAGAACTTCCATGGCCACCACAAAACGCTCGCTCCCCATACCACTAGAGCTGGTCACCTTGCGGCGATCAAGCAAGGGAGCGACCACTTCCATCCCCATGGCCAGCGAACGCTGGACCGGCATGAGAAGAAATCGCACATGAGGAACACCTTCGATGGTGCAGGGTTCAGGGTCCAAGGCATGGAGACTGGAAGTCCGTGCCCCCGTATCAATTTTGGCCTTGATCGCGGGGAGTCCCCACGACGGAAGCCCTACCCATTCACGCCAACCCAAGCGAATTTTATTCTTCATGCCAAGAGTATAGGACCACTGATTGCGGGTGGGAACCCCGCGAGAGGGAAAAAGCTGCTTTATCTGTCTTTAAACTTGCGGTGTGCCAGGGGCCGGTTACAATAAATAAAACAGGATGTTTTACTCTCTTGGACATGAGGTCTTAATGAAATTTTCTCTTCTTCTCACACTCATCGTTGTTACGGGCTGCTCACAAATGCGCCGCCACGTCACGACCGGCTCAAAGCCCGAAGCTAAGCAGGTGATGGATACCGCTGAAGTTGAGTGGTCGGCCCTCGAGAAGCTGGACGAGAAAGGTGACAACACTCATGCCTTGGTTGATACCCAGGCCAGCGATGTGGAAATTGCCGCAGCTGAGGGTGGTAACCCTGATGAAACAGAAGCGGTTGAAGAGTCTTACACCTCACGTCCCTTCCTCAAAAAAGTTCGTACGAAGCGCGTTAAGTTCTGGATCAACTACTTCACAGTGAAGCAACGTGATCGCTTTCAGCGTTTTTTGAATAACGGCGCTCTCTACCGCCCGATCATTGAAAAAATTCTCGATCAAGAAGGTGTTCCTCGCGAACTCTTCTTCGTAGGTCTCATTGAGTCTGGTTATTACCTCGGTGCTCACTCGCACGCTAGTGCGGTTGGCCCTTGGCAGTTTATCCGCGGCACCGGACTTCGCTACGGTCTGGTCATCAACAAAGAACTCGATGAGCGTCGTGATATTTTCAAAGCGACACAAGCTGCTGCCAATTACTTCAAAGACCTCAACAATATCTTCTCGTCATGGGAGCTTGCTCTCGCCGCTTACAACTCGGGCGAGTACGGCGTGATCCGCAGGATTACAAAGTACAAAACGCGTGACTACTACCAGCTCTCTCGCAACCAACAATTGCCAAGCGAGACCATCAACTACGTACCAAAAGTCATCGCGGCCATGCACGTAGCGGACAACTATGAGAAGTACGGCTTCACGATTCCTACGGCGGCCGCTCGTTTTTGGCAGAAGACCAAGACCGTGTCTGCCCCACGCAACACCTCTCTTAAGAGTCTCGCTCGTCAGATGGGTGTCTCATCGACTCTTCTCGTAAAGTTGAATCCTGAACTTCGTCGTGCCAAGACTCCAAGCTATGCACCAGGCGGTTACCAGTTGCGTGTGCCGGCCGGTAAACACACTGAGTGGATGGAAACCTTGGTGGCGGAAGCTCCTCAAGAGAAAAATCGTGTGAAAGAAATTGAGGCCCTTCGCGAGAAGGTCTTGAATCCACCTGCTTATGTCGCTCCTGTGCGCAAAGTGGCTTCCATTCACAAAGTTCGTCGCGGCGAAACGCTCTCAAGCGTGGCCCGTCGTCATAAAATGTCACTGCGTGAAATCGCTGTGATCAACAAGCTCACAGTTAAATCAAAAGTTCGCGTGGGCCAAGTCTTGAAGCTTGAAAGATCTAATGACGTGGTGGCCGTTCGCACCTCAGCCCAACGTCGCGAGAGAAAGCCGGCCGCTGCTCCTATCGTTTATCGTCTGCAAAATGGTGAAACTTTGACCGATGTGGCACGCTGGTTTGGCAAAAGCGTGAATGAGATCAAAAGTGTTAACCACATTAAGAAAGGTCGCTCACTTCATGTCGGCGCCAAGGTTAAAATCCCTGACACCCGCAAGGGCACCTACACTGTTCGCCGTGGTGATTATTTGATCAAAGTTGCGCAGAAGTTTAATCTCAATCAAACTGCGCTCATGAAGCTCAACAACCTCAAGCGCGCTCACCTCGTTCCGGGCCAGCGCCTTGTGGTTAATCTCGAATAAATTCCGGTTCAAAAAATTTAAACGTTGCTTTGATAGGTAAGTGATCTGAGGCCTCCGAATGGGGGCCTTGGAAAACTTCCGCGCCCATGAAGGACCATGTGGGCGAATGATAAATATAGTCTAGGCGGCGATCTGGCCGATTGGATGGGAACGTAAACCAAGTCTCTTCTTTCTGTAGATACGCTCCATGCTCAACGACCTCTGTCAGAGGCAAATCTTTCAAAATCACATAGGCCTTATCATCCCAGTAAACATCTGCCGGATTAGAAAAACCGGAACGCTTCATCGCTCCTTCCGGCAGCATGTTAAAATCACCGGCGATGAAATCTACTTTGTTTTTCTTGGCATAGGCGACGAGCTCACGGGCCTGATTATCTTTGGTGGCATGATCAAAGGCTTCAAGGTGGAGATTCACCACTTTGACTTCCCGATTGTGCACTTTAACGGTGACCACTTGGAAATAGCGGTAGAGATAAAAGAGATTGTACCACCAGGCCTTCGAGGTGGGTTTTGTGAGCAAGTGGACTTCGTTTTTGATGATCGGCCAGCGCGATAAAACGCCGCCGCCTGAACTCATGCCACCAAACTGACGATTGAAAGGCCAGTAAGGAAACGGCACGTACTGCGAGCGCCATGATTCCGCCTGGGCCCAGTAATAAAGCCCGGTTTTTTGTGACAAAAGCTGCAGCTGGTTTTGATTTTGAGAGCGGGAGGCGTCGAAATCCACTTCCTGCAAGAAGACCACATCCGCACCCGATAGTTTGACTGTATCGGCCACATGATTCAGGCTTTGGTCGTAAAAGTTCTTATCGCGAGGCTCGTAATCCGCCGTGCCCTCAGAGCCAATTCCATAGGCGTAGCCCATGTTCCAGCTCATTAACGTAAGGGTCGTGGGACGCTCGAGAATCTCGGCTCCACCAGTTTTTTCTTGGCCAATTAGGCCTTGCTCAACACGGGGATTAAGATCCCAGGGGTAAGTGGCCCATACAAAGAAAAGTAAAAAAGGCACGAAGACACAAAGGCCAGCGATGCAAAGAATTTTCATTTCTGGGCCTTTCCTTGAACGAACACTTGCTCAACAGAGCCCGGAAAAGTCACTCCCACAAAGGGATTGTGGCCAACCTTAGTTCTGAGGTCGGCAGTAGTGAGCGTAAAAGGCTTTTTAAGATTGAGGACAGTCAAATTCGCCACATGACCTGGAGTGAAGAAACCAAAACCTGATCCGAGCTGCTTCCACTTGGGATGCCAATTCTGCAGCGTCGGCAAAAAGGTATTCGCAAAGCGTCCCGGATTCTCGCTGGTCATCAGGGCGATGCGCTCAGGTGTAAAATTCTGAGTTTTCAAAAGCCACGTGACAAAAGCGCCGTAGCTATCTAGCCCGGTAAGGCCCGAAGTGCCCTTGAGTTTTTCTTCATGAGAATGAGGGGCATGATCCGTGGCGAGAAAATCAATCTCGCCGGCGCGGGCGGCCGCCAGCATCGCTTCGCGATCCTGCTCTTCACGGATAGGTGGATTCATCTGAAAGAAGCCCCGTTCTTTTTCCTGCAGCTGCGCCTGAGAAAAATACAGATGCTGAGGAGTGACCTCTGTTTGGACAAACACTCCGCGAGCGCGTGCTGTGCGAATCAGTGGCAGCCCCTCGCCGGCGCTGTAATGACAAAGTTTCCCTTTGAGCTGAAACTTCTCAATCAAACGCAAAGCGGTTTGTGTCGCAAGGACCTCACATTGAGCGGGCCGGCGCAAATGGTGCACGCTCTCGTGTTTATGTTTGTTCATCTCCACGGGATCTTCGCAGTGAAAGCTCACCCATTGACCACGGTAATGCTGCAAAACATTTTCTAACTCTTGGTCGTCTTTGAAAAAAAGCTCACCAATCGAAGGCCCCATGTAGGCCTTGTAAGGAACGGTGGCGGCAAGTGGGCGAGTCTCAGGGCCAATGCCTGCGTAAAGTAAAATTGCCAGCGGAGCTTTTTCAGTCAGCGCCAGTTTCGCGCGATAGCTCGACTCATCGATAGGTGGCACAGGATTATTCGGCATATCCGCGAGGTGAGTGACTCCCCCGTTCAGGGCCGCTGCAGAAGCGGATTGAAAATCTTCTTTGTAGAGATGCTGCCGAGACACATCTTCGCGGGCGTGAATATGGATGTCACCCATGCCAGCAAAGGCCAAACAATCATCTGAAAATTGCCAATCGAGTTTACTGGCAGAAACACCTAAGCGGCCAAAGTCAGTTATAAGCCCTGTGGCATCATCAAAAGCGATTTGCTGGCGCTCAACTCCTGAAGACGAGGCAAAAACAGCTTCCAAGGTTTTCAACGAGAACCCCTCCGCACCGTTGTGGCACTTCCCTGCTGGGTCGGCATCGTGGTGATTTCATCAATACACACATGTCTTGGCTGCTCGAGCATGAATTGAATTTGGCGAGCGATGTCCTCACCCGTAAGGGGCTGCATACCTGCATAAACGGCATCGGCCGTTTGCTGATCACCGCGAAAGCGCACGACAGAAAATTCTGTTTCCACCATGCCAGGAGAAATTTGCATCACGCGCACATTGCGGCCGCAGGTTTCTTCGCGCAACACTTTCGTGAAGGCCCACACAGCATGCTTGGCCGCGCAGTAAACCGCGCCACCTGGATAAGTCACGTGTCCTGCAATGCTGCAGACATTGAGAATATCCCCGCGCTCGCGCGCTAACATTCCCGGAAGGAGTGCATGGGTAAGACGAAACAATGCTGAGACATTCACATCCATCATCTGTTGCCAGTCTTGGGGATTAGAAGCTTCGACGGTGTCGCGACCAAGTGCAAGGCCTGCGTTATTGATCAGCACATCGAAATCAGTGCCAAAACTGCGTTTGAGTTCATCAATAAAATCTGCCGCCGCGACATCATGGGCGAGATACTGGGCCTTGAGCTCCTGGGCCAAGTCACGCAGGCGATCTTCCCGGCGGGCCACCAAAAACAGTTGAGCGCCACAGGCGGATAATGCCCGTGCGGTCGCCAGACCAATTCCAGATGAGGCGCCGGTGATAAGGATACGGAGATTTTTAAGAGGAGAACTCATGCCAGAAGTCTAGCAAGAGGAGAATCTAGTCGGCCAGTCTCAAGGGTCGGTG
>JBEIPE010000215.1:0-5193 GCA_040377215.1 Halobacteriovoraceae bacterium | reverse complement strand
GTCGCTCTCGGACTCCTGTCCTTCGCGACAGACTTTCATCCTGAAAGCCACCACTGCGGGTTCTCGTATCGCAGCTCAGACTTCTTAAAATAAAAAGGCCACCCGAAGGTGGCCTTATTTATTTTAAGATGGCGGGAGAGACGGGACTCGAACCCGCGGCCTTCTGCGTGACAGGCAGACGTTATAACCAACTTAACTACTCCCCCGAACCTGAGCAATGAATATAGGGACCACCCCAAAAAGCGTCAAGCAAAAATCCCGGGTTGACGCTGCGTCATTTGGCCAATCTCTAGGCACCTATCAGCGCCCATGTTACCTTTTTAGCCTTATGAACAGCGTATTTATCACCGGTGGTACTTCAGGAATTGGGCTCGAGCTGGCCAAGACCTACCTTAAGAAAGGTTGGAAAGTAGGCGTGTGTGGGCGTGATGCTGATAAGTTTAAGGGTCACTTCGATTCGGCCCATGAAAATATCCAGTTTTTTTCTTTAGATGTGGCCGATCGTGAGGCCGTTAAAAAAGCCGTTCATCAGTTCGCTCAGCCCACAGGCCTCGCTTTGTTGATTGCGAGCGCAGGGATGTCTTATCCGCTCAAATCTAAGGTGCCAGACTTCGATCGCACCTACCGCATGGTTCACGTGAACTTGCTGGGTGTGATGTACGCCTTTGAAGCGGCCATGGAAATCATGATCCCTCAAGGCCAGGGCCAGATGGTCGCTATTTCTTCTCTCGCAGGATTTAATGGCTTTCCAGGAATCTCAGGCTACAGCGCCACCAAGGGTGCAGTGATGAAATTCTGTGAGTCGTTGAGCTTGGATCTGCGTCATTTAGGATTGAGTGTGACGTGTGTTTGTCCTGGCTTCGTGGATACTCCGCTGACGAAGATGAATCATCACCCAATGCCTTTCTTGATGAAGGTCGATCGCGCGGCTGAAATCATCGTGCGTGGGATCGAGAAGAAGAAGTCCCTGATCGTCTTTCCTTTTTTCTTCGGTATCATCGTGCGTTTGCTTTCAATAATGCCGCGTTCTCTTTACCGTAGAATTATGCGCACAGGTTCTATTAATTTTAGTCGAGATAACACGAAGGAGATTTCAACATGAAAACTTTATTAGTGATCGCCCTCTTCACCGTCGTTTCTTGCCAGGCCAAAGAAAAGCCAGCTGAGACGATTCCTGAACCTACGACTGCTGCGAACACAGCCGCGCCGGCCAAAGAAGACTGCGACGATAAAGCGGCCGCTGCCAAGAAAGTAGAGATCAAAGAAGAAGGCATCTCTCTGACGAACAACTCTGCCGGTTGCACACTCGAGTAGTCGTTAGAAGAAGCGTCCCCACCAGCTTGATTCGGCCAGTTCAGCTCGCAAGAGATGGAACGAGATTGAGATCAGCCACCCAAACAAAACAGCATAACTGACGCCGAGGACGACTAATAAAAAGTCGTCTTCGAGCAATCCTAGGCAGATGAAGAAGATGCCAATGGCCGGTAGGAAGTTGCTGCTGGGGATAGGTAGCGGCAATGAAAGAAAGAGCGATAGAAAGACGAGCGTGACTCCAGCAACAAAATGGGTCCCGCGGTGGTGAACCCAGGCCTGTCCGCGGCTTTTCACCAGCCAACCAATCCATGGAAAGACTTTGCGGGCGCCGCGCACGAAAGTGGCGACTTTCTCGGCCGGAAGACTAATGTCGCGCATGCTTTGAGTCATAAGGGGCTGTCCCAGGAAGGCGAGACCGATCCCTTGAAGAATAATGACGAAGCCCAGCACTGTTGAGAGGCCAGGGATAGGAATGGGCTGCATGAAGGGAAGGACGCAAACCAAAGCGAGGAAAACCAAGCCCTTCCTGCGTAATTTAACGGCGATCTCTCCTAAGGTGATGCTGCCATCCTCAAGAAGCTTGTCCATTTCTTGCAAAAAAATGCTCTGTTTCACGGGATATCTTCACTTTTTTGCTGCGGCAATTTCGGTTTTTTCACGAAGCCAATTAACATCAGTTCATTTAAGCTGAGGGCTACACGTTTGCCAATGAGGGGTTGCTATGGTTCCGATACATGAGACATCGATCGCCGTTTGGGTTTCTTTTATCGTTTTTGTGTTTGCTGTTTTGGCCCTTGATCTAGGAGTCTTCCACAAAAAGAGTCACACCGTAAGCTTCAAAGAAGCGATCATGTGGTCTGTGGTGTGGATTGCTTTAGCGTTGGTGTTCAGTGTCATCATTCTTCAATGGCGTGGCCAAGAAGACTTCATGCTGTTCATTACAGGCTATGTGATTGAGAAGTCCCTCTCAGTGGATAACCTCTTTGTATTCCTACTCATCTTTAGCTACTTCAAAGTGCCTAATGAGTATCAGCACAAAATCCTCTTCTACGGAATCTTGGGTGCCTTGATCATGCGTGCTGCATTCATTGGCGCAGGTATTGCCATCATCCGTCAGTTTGCTTGGGTGATTTACATTTTCGGCGGTTTCTTGATTTTGACCGGTATCAAGATGTTGATTCCAACCAAGGAAGAAGCTTCACTTGAGAACAATAAGATCATCGTTTGGGCGAAGAAAATTTTCCCAACCAGCCACAACCTCGACGGCGATAAGTTCTTCACAATCGAGAACGGTAAGCGCATGGTAACGCCGCTCTTCATCACCTTGATCTTCGTTGAGTTCTCGGACGTTGTTTTTGCGGTCGACTCAATCCCAGCGATTATCGGTATTACGGATGATCCGTTCTTGGTCTTCACTTCTAACGTGTTTGCGATCCTCGGCTTGCGTTCACTCTACTTCGCTTTGAAAGGCTTCGCGGACATCTTCCATTACCTCAAGTATGGATTGGCGATCATCTTGATGTTTATTGGTACAAAAATGTGCATCTCGCACTGGTACCACACACCAGTATGGGTCACCATGGCGTTCATCTTCACGATCTTGATCGGATCGATGCTCTTGAGCCTCTACTTCAAAGAAAAGAAAGCCGGCCACATCGACTAATATTCGTATTTAATTTCCACCTGCTGGTTGCCACCTTTGGCATCCGGCAGGTTTGAAAGACCTCTGTATCTCATCAACTTCCCATCCTCTGCATACCAAACTTCTAATTTCGGCGCGAACAAGCGTAAGAAAGCGCTCTGAGCTTTGATGACGAACTTCTTAAGGCCTTTATCTTCGCCAGCTGGTGTGACGAGGAAGCTGTACCAGTCCAGCTTGCCAGGAATGAGAATAGCAATGGCAGTGTCTTTTTTGGCGAACTCAGCAAGACGAGTGCGCATGTAGTAGTGCAGACCCTGGCCGCCGATCACGAGTTTGCCATCAGCAAAGTCTTTTCCAATTTTTTCGGTGCGCTCTTTTTCGCCAACTTCCTGATCCCACATCTCGGCTTTGCCATCTTTCCAGCGCACGCCATAGCGACGGTTGTCGCGGAGATCATGAAACTCATGGTCAGCATTTGTGATGCTGTTTTTGAAATCCGAAGTGAGAGTGGCCTGTGTTTTGCCGTCGGCCCCGACATACGTCGTTTTTGCGGTGACGACTTCACCATCGCGGAAAAGAGCTTCGTGCTGTTCGATGTAAACGACCTTGCCGCCTTTCGTGGCCGTGCCTTTGTGAACCAGAGTGACATCAGCAGCGTGAACAGAAAATGCGAGTAGAAGTGCGATCATGATTTTGTCTCCGTGCGAGTATGCCAATAGGCCCATTTGATAAAGAGTAATTGAAAGGGAAGGCGAAGCCACGCCATGGTGGGTGAGACATCTAACGGAGCACCCCCATTGAGAGCCAGCTCAAGATTGGCCGGGAAGACTCCCACTAAAACGATGATCAACAGCCAAGCGGCCTTCTTTTCCAGTCGGGGAACGAGGAGTCCAAGCCCGCCGATGACCTCTAAAGCACCCGCCGTAAGTTGGAGGGCATTGGGCCAGGGGAGATAGGAGGGCATCATCTGAAGGTAAATCTCGGGATTTACGAAATGGTTGACCCCCGCCACCGTGTAAAGGACGCCTTGTAGCCAGCGGGAATAGGTTTTGAGAGGCATAGGGCTCCTGGAAAATTTACCGGGGACTGGTTTGCAACCGCTCTCACAGCTATGATGGTCTCAAAGGTTATTATCTATGAAAACGGCTGTTCTATTGTTGTCTCTTATCTATTCTCTTTCAGTTTGGGCCATACCCAAGTCGGCCAGCTGTCAGATGCATTCTCGTGGCAATGAAACCGCCATCACGATGGTTGTCACTGGCGAGCAAGTGAGTATCAAGATGGGCGAAGCCGATGCTGACGAATGTGTCCTCGAAGCGAATTCAAGCTACGACCTCCATGCTCGCTGTGGAACCGGAGACGATGCCGTCTACTTTGGCGTCAAGCGCACCAGTGGCAAAGTCTACGCTGACTTCGGAACCATTGCTCAGCTTAAGAGTTGCCGCGTCCAGAACTAAGACACAGTAGCGCCAGGGCCACAATCGCGGGTCCTGCTTGCACTAAAAGAATTCGCGGCGACACACTCCACGCTCCATAAGCTCCGGCCACAATCACACATCCAAGAAAGAAGTAGGCGATCTGACGTCCCATATCTGCGTTGCTGTGGCAGAGCGCCCAGATCAGTCCGGCTGCTAAGAATCCGTTGTAAAGTCCTTGATTGGCCGCGAGCACTTTCGTGATCTCAGCGTTGGCAGCTGATTGGCGAAAGACCTTCATTCCCACTGGATGAGTCCAGAGGAACATCTCAAGCACGAGAAAACCGATGTGCTGCAAGGCCACGAAGCCGATCAAAATTTTTGAAGCAATAATCATGGGACCCTCTTGAATGAGTATTTAGTCTGGCCGGCATCAATAAGAAGCGAGCCATCTTTTTGAAGTTGAAACGGAACACTGCCTGCCAAAGGGGGCGATGTGAACATGAAGGTCTCAGGGGAGTCCTTAACTGAACCCAACTCAGTCTGCCATTCACCGAAATCAGCGATGAAGCCTGTCTTCGTTGCACTAATCACCATGCTGCCTAAATTATCAGAAGACCATTGTCCCACCAGGGCCTTCATCCATTTTGTTTTAGATGGAGTGGTGCTGACTTGCTGACGGGCCTTGGCGAGTGACTCGCGCATGCGCTTCATAATGTGGGTCATACTTTTCTGCGAGGTCACTTCCGCCTTGAAGAGAACTTCCATCATCTTCTGTTGAAAGACGTTACGAAGGGATGAGCCACCAGCATTCAGTAACAG
>JBEIPE010000299.1:0-3525 GCA_040377215.1 Halobacteriovoraceae bacterium | reverse complement strand
GAAAGGTGCGCCTCGCAATTCGCTGATGGAGCGTCCGAGAATTTTTTCCCATTCTTTACTGAGCGCGAAGACGTACCCTTCGCGAGTAATGACGAAAAAGAGATCACCGGAAAGTTCGATGAGACGTTGAGCTACAGTCCCTAAATTCATTTTTGACACAGCTGAAAGTATAGTCTGTCGGTAGCATTTCAGGTGTGATTTTTCATGACATCAGTGATCTTTAAGTTGGCTTAAGTCAGCGCAATCAAGCATCAAACCCTATGCTTTTTTTGCCACAAACTTTTCAGCTGCTCATTGCCCCGCCTGCATGGGGCAAAACGCACCTTTTTCAGGCTTGGGTCAGACAAAATGCGTCGTGTTTTTTATTGATCTGTCCGCTCAGAGCATTGGCCAGTGAATTGAAGTTGAGTTGTCCGCAAGCTTGGGTGGTCTTGCCTGAGGAGCTTCAAAACATTGATTGGGAGGGATTGTCTAAGCAGCGTCCAGATTTAGTCGTTGTGTGGGATGAGGTGCATTTAGTTTCCGAGTGGGGCTTAAGTTTTCGTCACGCTTTCATGGAGGCCTGGTATGGCTTCTGTTGCTCGGGCCTCGCAGGAGTCGGAATGACAGCGACTCTCACGCCTGAGATTCAGCATTTTCTTATGGAGACATTGCAAGAGAATCATCAGCACCTCTTGATTGGCGATGCTGGTAATTTTTGTTTCAAGCATCGTCCGACACGTTGGCTGTGGGCCCCACAAGCTTGGATGGAAGAGTTGATTCAGCATCCGTGGCCAGGACGAACACTCATTTTTTGTCGCCATCGCCACGAAGTAGATCGCTGGTGCCTTCTGCTCACGCAGCAAGGTTTGAGTGCGTGGGGTTGTAAAGGAGGCGAGACTCGCGTGTTTAGTGAGCGATTAAGTAGAGAGGCTCTTCCAGATGTGATCGTCGCTACATCTTGCCTCTCTCATGGTGTCAACCTCCCACAGCTTCAACGTGTCGTTCTGCTGGATAAAACTGCTCCTGCGTGGATGACTCATCAAATGCGCACAAGGGCAGGCCGGCGTGGAGAGTCCTATGAAGTGTGGACGATTTGGGGAGTTGGACTACTGCCGTTTTGGCAGCGTCCGCTGGCATTGCTGAGGGCCTTCGCGTTGGTTATGATGAATCGCACTCGAACCCATTTGTCAGCGTGGTGGTATGGCCCTTGAAGGTCTTGTCGTTCAGATTATTCCGCAGAAAGAACGTGATTTGATCGCGCGTATGCTTTTGCGTGAAGGCACCATGACGAGTGTTTATGTTTTTGGTGGGATGGGCGGTGGTAAAAATTCCAAGCCGCGTGTCTTTGAGCCGGGCAATCTCATGCGGATTGAAACTCGCAGTTCCAAATCAGGTCATGCGGGTGGAGATACCCTTCACACGGTTTCTGAACACACCTTGCTCTGGCAATCCACTCAGATTCGCCATCATCCGCAAGGTTTCGCTCTGGCTTGCCTCTACCTTGAAATGGTGTTGAAAACGGCCCTGCCTCACCAGTCGGACAACACCCATGCTTCGCGCGAGCACGCGGGCCTGTTTAATGTGGTCTCCAATGGACTTTTTTATCTAGATCAGGCCTTGGCGCAAAAAACTCTGCAATGGGAGTCTCATCTCTTGTTGTTTTTGGCGAAGTTCCTACTGCATTTGGGTGTTCTGCCGGATGAAAACGAATGCGTTTTTTGTGGGGGTGACCTCTCAGAAGAGGCCATGGCGCCGCTCGTTTTAGAGCAGGGGGGCTTTGCTTGCAGTAATTGTGCGGGCCAAGTGGAAACAGATCTAGGAACCCCGCTCCCGGTTCGGGCGCTGCTCGCCCAGGCCATTCGGACGAAGTTTCAGGACTGGGGAAGCCTGCCTTTTACGCCTTTGGCGGTAGATACGCGCCTCATTCAATTTTGGTGCTACCACTTTCAGGTAAAACTGCCCGAAGTCACCTCGTATAAGATGCTGTTTTAAGGTTGTAATCTTTTCACGTCCAACCCCCAAAATCTTGAAAAGTGCTACCTTTCGCGCATGAAGTTCATGAGCTTTCTCCTCATCATTTTGACTGTGGTTGGTTGTGGCATTAAGTCGCAAACAAAACCTTTGGATGCAGAATCATCGGGCACAGCAAGCTCATTGCATAGCTATCCCACGTGCCCTGATGAACTGCGCATCACTGATATTCCAGCGGGCTGGCGCGAAGTGAAGGCAAGTGAGTTGATCACTGGCAAGCGCACACACTTTGAAGTTGTACGGGCGCACATGATGCTCATCACAGGACTTGATGGTCGTCCTATCACTGTGAGCACGAAGACAACTTTTGAAGAAGGGAAAGTCAAAGAGAACAAAGTGGATTGCCAGAATCTCACAGAAGGTGAGTTCTTAAAATTCCACATTGAAGTGGCCCTTCATATTTCTCAACGGAATGGTTACCTCTATCGCGCTGATCGCCGGGAGGCCCGTCTGGCAAAACTTAGTTTTGATCTGAAAGATGGCTCGCTCAATGAGACGAAAGATAGAATCGAAAAGATTGATGAGCCCAGTGAGAAGGGACTTGAAGCAGAGTACCCGCTTACATTTATGAACAGCACCGACAAAGTGGTGAAGTTCTATCTTTTGCCTGATGGCGAGTTAGAAGTACGCAAAGGCGAAGTGGTGAAAATGAACGGATTGCATGCGGAGTTCTTCACAGCGATTCGTTACCGCTTAGCGGATTAAGTTAGAGTCTGGGCAAACTCAAGCAGGGTTGAGAAGTAAACGTAATTTTCTGCCGCAGATTTTTCTCTCACCACTGCGCCTTTAATTCCTGCATTCAGGCCACATTGAGCATCAATTCCTTTATCACCTAGCATCCAGCACTGTTTCTCATCCAGACCATCGCGTTGCATGAAATCTTGGATAAGCTGGGGGGCCGGTTTGCGACAACTGCAGGCTTCATCCGGTGAGTGCGGGCAGATACCCCAGCCCTCGTATGGTTCAAGTTTATGTGTCGTCATATCAGCGTCCATTGCGGCGTGCACGGCGTAGACGGCTTCGAGAGGAAAAAAGCCGCGGCCAACTCCCGACTGGTTGGTAATCACATAAAGGCGATAGCCTTTGGCCTGCATCAGGGTCAAAGCGGCGAAGGTGTCCGGGAAATACTCAATATCCTCCACACGTGAAAGATAATTTTTGTCGCGGATCAACGTACCGTCACGGTCGAGGAAAATGGCTTTAGGAGTTTTGTTTGTCATGCCCGCCTCTCGCGGCTAAAATGGGGACCATGCTGAATGTCCTTAAACTCATGTTCCCATACCTCCGTCCGTTTTGGAAGCAGGCGTTGGGCGCAGCTCTTCTCGCTCTGCCTTTGTCGGCCATCAAGGCCTATGAAGCCTACTTGGTGAAGGATATCTTCGATAAAGGTTTCTCGGCAGGGGCAAGTAGCGATGAAGCGTGGAAGCTCGCTGGCATTCTAGTGGCTTTGGGCCTCGCAAACTATCCGTTGCGCTTCTTTCACTACTACGGCCTGCGCATGATCGTGGATCG
>JBEIPE010000370.1:0-2581 GCA_040377215.1 Halobacteriovoraceae bacterium | reverse complement strand
TCACGGTAGACTTTGTTGAAGTCGATACCGAGCACCATGTAAAGGCCACCTTGCAAATCGAGTCCAAGGTTAACCTTCTTGCTGATCACCCATTTCTTAGGATCAGAGTTGGTCACACTCGGTACGATCGCCAATAAGGCCACCACCACGATGACAGCGAGAACAGAGAAACGAATCCACCAGTTACGGGCCATGAAGCACTCCAAGGGGAAAGTAGAAAGGAAAAGGATAGTTCAAGGAGGCGGGACTATCTAGGAAAAAGTCCTATGACTAGACGGGCTTAGTGGGTTCTGACTTGTCAGTGTTGTGGTGCGTATCAGAGACGGCGTTCTCGACAGGGATTGCGTCAGGAACTTTGTGCGTTTCTTCCTGAGCTGCGTCAGTGAGTTCGCGCTTCGCTTGATCGAGTTGCTCGGAAAAACCTTTGGTCGCGTTTTGAAACTCGCGCAAACCTTTCCCGAGGCCTTTGGCCAATTCGGGTAGCTTCTTGGGGCCGATGAAAATCAGCGCGATCAGCATGATCACCATCAATTCGCCGAACCCCAAGCCAAACATATTACTTAGTCACTTCAGTCAAAACGGACTTGGCTGAGCCGCCGACGTGAGACTTAAGAATTTTAATCTTGGTGCCGCCTTCGAGCTCAAGAGTCACCACTTTGTCAGTGATGCCTGAGATTTTGCCGAGGATACCAGACTTAGTGAAAACCTCTTCGCCGTGAGAGAGCTTGCTTAAGAAGTTCTGCTCTTCTTCCATGCGCTTTTTCTGTGGGCGAATCATGAAGAAGTACATCACCACGAAGACGAGGACGAAAGGGATCATCGACATCAAAGGGTTTTGAGCTGGAGCGCCTGCCGCTTGTGCGTATGCGTTAGAGATAAAAAGAAGCATCATGGTTATTCCCATTTGTTTGAGGTGTAGTGGTTATAAAACGTCTGGTAATAATCGTCAAAAGAACCTGCTAAAATCGACTCGCGGGCCTTCTTCACCATCTGTAAATAAAAATACAGGTTGTGATAGGTGATCAATTGTCCTGCGAGATACTCCCCTACATTGAACAAATGACGAACGTAAGCGCGTGAATAGCGCTTACAGACCTTGCAATCGCAAGACGGATCCGGTGGAAGCTGATCTTCCACGAACCGCGCCTTCTTAATATTCAGCGGGCCGTCGTGCGTTAGAAACTGGCCATTGCGGGCATTCCGACTAGGAAGCACACAGTCAAACATGTCTAAACCGGCCTTAATGCCGTTCAAAACATCCAACGGTTTTCCCACACCCATCAAGTAGCGCGGCTTATCCTCGGGCATTTCTGGAACGAAAGCGGCACACAGAGCGACCATCTCTTCGTTTTTTTCTCCCACCGAAAGGCCACCGAGAGCGTAGCCAGCAAAACCTAAATCTTTAAGGCCCGCTAAACTCTCGCGACGAAGCTCAAGGTCAAGGCCGCCTTGAACGATGCCAAAAAGATTTTGATGAGGTTTGAGTTCAACCGTCTTGCAGCGCTTGGCCCACCGATGTGTGAGCTGCAAACTTTTCTGCAAAGATTCGCGGGTGGCCGGAAGCGCGGGGCATTCATCAAAGGCCATAACGATATCACTGCCGAGCGCGCGCTGAATCTCCATGGAGCGCTCAGGCGTGAGCAAATGTTTTGAGCCATCGATGTGGGATTGAAACGTGACACCTTCTTCGGTGAGTTTGTTCAAATCAGCGAGCGAGAACACTTGGTAGCCGCCGGAGTCCGTGAGGATCGGGCCTGTCCAGGTCATGAATTTATGGAGGCCACCCAGGCGCTCAATGAGCTCATGGCCTGGTTTCAAAAACAGATGGTAAGTGTTGCCCAAAATGATCTGGGCCTTCATGTCTTCGAGGTCTTCTTGCCAAAGAGATTTCACGCTGGCGCGTGTGCCCACCGGCATGAAAATCGGCGTTTGAATGTCACCGTGGGCGGTGCGGATCGTGCCTGCGCGAGCAGCGCCCGATTTACCTTCAAGTTTAAAGAAACTCATAGGCTATTGATACACGGCGGCGCACCTTTTGAATAGCAAATGAAAACGATTTTGACTTAAAGTCATATCATTCACACCTCCTATGAAAGGATTGAGCATGAAACTGTTAACCTTGGCCGTCCTGTTAAGCTTCGTCTCGCTCACTACGCTTGCGTCGGAGCAAGAAGTGCCGACACGCCGAACCAACGGCTCGGTTTCGTTTAAGCAGAATTTCTGTGCCTGCAACGACCAAAAACCTATTCTTGACTCACGCAGAGGTTGTGAAGCTTTTTGTCTTGAGAGAGAGACCTTTGGCGTCGACATGCTCTACTTCGATCTTAAGCTCCGCCGCAAAGCCGTCCAGCAGGGCTTCCGAAATGTGACGGATTGGTGCACGATGGTTTTAAATGAAAACACCAACCCACATTGCGTGTTAGAGGTACGGTCGATTTCGGGACTCGAGCCTGCGATCAGCTTCGCGGTTATTCCACAGGGAAATTTCTTCCAAGCTAATATCGCCGCGCTCGAAACAAATAAAACCTACGTCCTGAATCTCAAAGAGCTCACCAGCGGCGCGAAGTCGAACTCAATCCTG
>JBEIPE010000296.1:0-3545 GCA_040377215.1 Halobacteriovoraceae bacterium | reverse complement strand
GCCAACATCAAGGGCAACCTCAAGGCGAAAGCGCAGTGGTTGATCTGCAAAGACATTTGTATTCCAGGTGGCAAAGAAGCCGAGTTGCTTTTTGAACCTAACGGTCAAGTGGTCGTGAAGTCTCATCGCTCAGGCATGAGTGATACAGATCTCGCTGCTGCGCTGGAAAAATTGCCGGCGGCCACTGAATGGCCTGCTGATCTGGAACTCTACATTTCAAAAGACGGCGATAAATCATTGCGCCTCGACTACAGCATCAAGAATTACCCCGTGGTGAGTCTTGATACTCAGAAAAATCTGCTCACACCTTTCTTGGCCCCACCGATGGGCTTCAAGCGTGAAGCCGTTCGTTTTGATCCCACAGAAAAAGCTGTTGTGGGAACATTCTCGGTGGATTGGGATGGCGAATACCAAGACCCTCCCCAGGCCTTACCTGCTGACGGAAAATTCAATCCACCCGTTCGTTTGAAATTCCTCTATCAGTCCCCTGAAGGAAAAACGCTCCTGTTGGAGAAAGACTTCACCAGTTTTTCGCCCACGGCCGCCGGTCTCGAAGAAAACTTCCAAAAATACGCGTCGCTAGGCGGGGAAGTTTCAGAGACTGCAGCGGCGACCTCTGCTGAAGCTCCCGCGAGTCTCGCTTTCATGCTCTTGTTCGCCTTCTTAGGCGGCTTGATTCTGAATCTTATGCCCTGTGTGCTCCCCGTGATCTCTATCAAGCTCTTTGGTTTGATTAAGTACCAAGCGCTGCCGCGCTCACGCGTGCTTTCACACAACTTGGTCTACAGCGCCGGTGTGATTGCCACGTTCTTGGCCTTGGCCGCAACCCTCGTCGGCATCAAGTCTTCCGGTGAAGCCGTCGGCTGGGGCTTCCAGCTGCAGTCGCCGCTCTTTGTGTTGGTGATGGTGGGCGTGCTGTTTATTCTGGCACTCAATCTCTTCGGCCTCTTCGAGTTCGTGACACCTGGTGGAAAATCCCTCGGCAACAAACAAACTCAAGATGGATTCATGGGAGATTTTTTCTCCGGCGTGCTCTCCACTATCCTCTCCACTCCTTGCTCAGCTCCGTTCTTAGGCACCGCCCTGGCTTTTGCCTTCACTGGTAGCACGGCCATGATCATGCTGGTGTTCACGTTTGTGGGACTTGGTTTAGCGTTTCCATTCTTGCTCACAGGCATTTTCCCGAGCTTGATCAGCTTCCTGCCACGCCCAGGTGCGTGGATGGAAAAGTTGAAATACTTCTTGGGCCTCACCATGCTCGTCACAGTGGCCTGGTTGTCTGACGTCTTTTTAAACTTAGTCGATCCAGCGCTGTGGCTCTGGCCCCTGGCTTTATTTTTCATCTCACTTTTCTTTGCTTTCTTCTTCCGCGCCAAGATTTCTAAGAATGCCGGCCTGAATTTCTTGTTCTTCATTCTTCCGATTGCGTTGGTTTTGGGTGCACTGAAAAACTTCCCGATGAAACCCGCTGATCGCATGCAGACTGCATTGAGCAGCAACTACTGGCAGCCCTGGTCACCGGAGATGATGACCTCTCATAAGGGCCAGTGGCTGTTTATGGATTTCACGGCGACCTGGTGCCTGACCTGCAAAGTGAATAAGAAGCTGGTGCTGGATACCGAAGGGTTCCAAGGCTACATGAAAGAGAAAAATGTCATTCAGCTTCGTGGTGATTGGACTCAACGAGATGACACCATTACGAATTTCCTTAAAAGCTACAATATCGTCGGCGTACCGGCCTACTTCATCCAAAAGCCTGATGGCACAATCGTCAGCTTGGGTGAAACCATTTCACTGGGTAAAGTGAAGGAGCATATTCCATGAAATACCTCATTCTCAGCTTCATCTTGGTCAGCGGCTTTGCTTTGGCAGAAGATAAAAAAGAAAAGACTGACGAATCACAAGAACGCGTGAAGCTCGAAACGATCGTTGTAAAACCTGTTATACGCCAGCCGGCGAGCACCGGCGGCGGACGCAACTTGCGCTAAGCTTCCTGACTAATTGTCTCAGTAGAATTGTGCACTAGACCTGCTTTATCCTTGGAGCATTCACCAAGGATAAATCATGTCACAAGGCTACTACGCTCACCCTACAATTTTTGAAAACCAAGTCGTCTTCGTCTGCGAGGAAGATCTTTGGGCCACCACTCTTGAGGGTGGCATCGCTCGTCGTTTGACCGCAGGACGTGGCGGATTCTCCAACGCGCACTTTTCATCGGATGGAAAACAACTCGCCGTCAGCTCTGTCGAAGACGGCGCACGAGAAGTTTTTGTCATGCCCGCTTTAGGTGGTGAGCTGAAGCGTCTTACTTTTTTTAATGGCGTCTCTCAGGCACGCGGCTGGCACAAGGGCCAAGTGCTGTTGAGCTCATGGGCCTTGGATCCGAATTGGAACGAAGAACTTTTTCTTATCAGTACAACGGGCGGGGAACCTGAGCGCTTAAATAAAGGCTTTGCTATCCGTCAGAGCTTCTCTCAAGCGGGCGACGAGGTGCTTGAGCGCAATGGCTGGCGTCCCGAAGCGTCTCACTGGAAACGTTATCGCGGCGGCACCGCTGGGAAATTCTACATTCGCAAAAAAGGAAGCAAGAACTACTCTCCTTTCCTGCGCACCATCAAAGGCAATCTCTCTCATCCTTTCTGGATTGATGATCGTTTGTATTTCCTCTCCGATCACGAAGGCGTGGGCAATCTCTACTCTGTGCTCGCTTCAGGCAAAGGCCTCAAGAAACACACCTTTGAAAAAGATTACTACGTTCGCAATCTAAACTCTGATGGCACACGTCTTGTTTATCATTGTGCCGGTGAGCTTTATTATTTTGATCCCGCCACTGATAAGGCCCAGCACATTCCTGTGCAGGTGCATTCACAGGGCACGCACAAACAGCACAAGTGGATTCCAGCGATGCAAAATCTGGAAAACTACCAAGTCAGTCCCACGGGTCAATCTTTGGCGATCACAGCTCGAGGCCAGGCCTTGTTCGCTCCGGCCTGGCAAGGGGCCGTGATCAATCCGTCTTTGGCGCTCGAACAAAAATCCCGCGATCGTTTAGCGGTGTGGTTGAAAGAAACGCACGATACGCAAACGGTGGCCTTTGTGACAGATGCGGAAGGCAAAACAGAAACTGAATCTCTTGTGGTGGTGGATCTTAAGAAACCAACGGTTCGCCGCACTCTGAGTGCCAACATCGGCCGTGTCGCCTTCCTTAAGCCTTCTCCTGATGGTGAAAGAATCGCTTTGGTGAATCATCGCAACGAGTGCCTCGTGGTGGAAGTCTCCACAGGAAAAAGCACGGTCGTGGTCACTGACCGCATGGCCGCCATCGGTGATTTTGATTGGTCACCAGATTCTCAGTGGCTCGTTGTTCCTCATGGCATCGCCCGCGGTAAACATGTGCTGTCGGTTTGGAATGTGAAAACCAAAAAACTCCAGGCCATCACAAAAACATCCTTGAGCTACACGTCTCCGCGCTGGTCAAGCTGTGGCACCATGATTTATTTCTTGGCCGCCCATAACTTCAATCCTAAGTACGAACGTGAGCGTTT
>JBEIPE010000289.1:0-3650 GCA_040377215.1 Halobacteriovoraceae bacterium | reverse complement strand
GGAATGGACATGGAGGTTTCCATTCCAATGCCCTCTACTCGTCATCTTCCATATCGTCATCGTCGTCCGAGGCAGGCTCTTCAATGCCCAACAAGAATGAGCTGAGTGCACGAGGTTTGCCTTCTTTCGCTGGCAAATTCGGGTTCTCATTACCTTGCTCATCCAAACGATGCGAATAGCGATCGGTGATGTCCTCTTTGAGGATTTGTGAGGGTTTAAACGTCAGCACTCGACGTGCTGAAATCGTCATCGCTTCACCCGTTTGCGGGTTGCGTCCGACACGTGTGGCCTTGTCGCGAATGGAAAAATTCCCGAAACCGGAAATCTTAACTTTCTCACCTTTGGCCAAAGTCTCTTTGATGACTTTGAAAACTAGGTCTACTAATTCAGCGGCTTCCTTCTTTGAAAAACCCGCTTCCTTGTAGATACGCTCGACTATGTCTGCCTTGGTCATGCTCATTGAAAATCCTCCATGAAATTTCAAAAGCTTGCTTTAAAAAAGCACTAATATTAACAGGTTAGCAGACAAGGTCGCGGTGTGCTAGCAAAAAAAAAGCCCCAACCCATTGTTTTCACAAGGATTGAGGCTCTTATTTTTACAGATTTCGACTATTTAACTGAATCGACCACTGCTTTGAAGGCATTGTAATCACGGATCGCAAGCTCAGAGAGCATTTTGCGATTGATTGTGACGTTCTTCACTTTCAAAGCGTTGATGAGACGAGAGTACGACATTCCGAGTGGGCGAACTGCAGCGTTGATACGCACAACCCACAAGCGGCGCATGTCGCGCTTGAGAAGACGACGGCCCTTGTACGCGTAGTGAAGCGCACGACGAACTGTCTCAGATGCATGCTTAAATTTTGTACGACGGTCAAAGTGGAAACCTTTGGCCAATTTGAGAACTTTGTTGCGGCGTTGGCGCGCTTTAAAGCCTCTTTTCACACGTGACATAAAAACTCCTTCTTCACTCGTAGGGGGATTCTTTTGGAATCACTTAACCCTAGTCGCTACTCTTGATGGTTATAAAACGCTCCGCCAGAGGCGGAGCAATTAGCTTAACGGAGGTAAGGGATACAGCTGATAGCGTTGTGGTAATCGGCTGCGTTGACATAACCTGGCTCGTTCTTGTCTTTCTTCGCAGACTTCGATTTGTTGCTCAACAAGTGACGAAGGTAAGCCTTCTTGTACTTGATTTTACCGGTAGCAGTTACACTGAAGCGTTTTGCAGCAGAACGCTTGGTTTTCATTTTTGGCATAAAACTCGACTCCTCAAACGGGATAATTTCAAAAACACACTCAACTTTAGAGTGCGCCAACTTAACATGCGAAAAACGGGAGGGAAAGCGCAAAGTCAGGTGACTTTACTTGCCTTTTTTCCCTGGGGCCACCATAGCGTGGCAGCGGTTACCAAGCATCTTAGGATTGGCTTCCACGAGAGCGCCGGTTTTCTCTTGGATGAGCTTGATGATTTCATCAAATTTACCCAAACCGATCTCTTTGTGCGCCATCTCACGACCGCGGAATTGCATAAGCAATTTCACTTTGTCGCCATGCTCCAAGAACTTGATAATCTGATTCATTTTCACGTCGAGATCGTGTTTATCGATACCCGGACGGAACTTCATTTCTTTAACTTCGATAACGACTTGTTTTTTCTTCGCTTCAGAAGCTTTTTTCTGCGCCTGGTACTTGTACTTACCGTAGTCCATCAACTTCACGACAGGAGGACTTGCGGTGGCGGCAATTTCGATCAGATCCAACTGCTCGTTCTCGGCAATCAAACGTGCTTGGGCCAGTGTTACGACTCCGTACTGCTTTCCATCGTCACCAATCAGACGGATCTCATGCGCACGAATTTTCTCGTTAACGCGTGGCTCTTGGAACTTCTCGCTTATAACCCACCTCCATATATCGGGGCTCATTGTCTTCTGTGGCAGCTAACTTACCTTGCGCCGATCACGGCCGGCAAGTCCTGAGATTTAGGAACTAGCGTCTCCCCCAGCTCCTGGAGCTCGGTTAAACTTCAAATTGATCGCCACCTGATCATTCAGATCACGCAGGAATTTCTCAATCAGTTCATCGACTTTTTTGACGTCTGTAACGCGGAACTTCCCGCCATCGACCCGCTCGAGAACCTCTTGGTTTTGCAGATAATCCAAGGTGTCTTTGATAATCGGCACCGAGTAGGCCTCAGGGTATTTCACCACGCGCCCGTGTTCCAATTCCATGCTGAAAAGCTCATGAGTCACCTGCAAGAAACGCTCAAGATTGAAGGTTTCGTTGGCGAGGTACTTAAGGCCTGTTGCCGAGAGATAGTAGGCTTCATAGAGGTAGCTAAAGGCCGTGGAGAAGTGACGCACCTTCGTTGCCAACAAGTAAAGCTCGTGGGGACTGAACTCCAGGGCCTCATCTAGGGCATGGATCGGTCGACCGACGGCAAAGGCCACCACGTCGCGAGCATGGAGGATCATTTCCTTGATGCTCGGAAGGTAAAAGTCGTATTTGAGCTCATTACGCTGCTGTTGCAAGAAACGCGTGAGCTGAAGCGAGTTCTTGATCTCGCCACTGAAAATACGGAACCAAACCGCATTGATAAATCCTGGCACCAAGAAATGGTGCAAGATCATGTTCTTGTGGAACAGAACCTCAACACGGGCCTCTTTCTTCACGGCGTAGAACACCTGGTTGAGCTTCTCACGCTTGATGAGATCGATTTTCTTGTTCCCGATGAACATATCCAGGGCCGAGCGCAGAGAATCGTTCAGGCGGCCTTCTTGGAGCGATGGCGTGACGGGAATACCTAGCTTCTGACAGTACTCCACAATATCGTGGGCTTTTTCTTCAATTTGCTTCCAGGTGAGTGCACCCGTCGGCTCATCAAGCATGACTAAGGCGAGCAAAGATGACGGCGTCACCGGCATGCCGCGACCGACGGCCTTAAAACATTCGAAGGCCAGTTCCTGAGTCGCGCGCTTGATTTCTCCCACGTAACCCGGCACTTCAATCCCTTCGCCGAGACGAACGTGAATGGTGCCCAAACGCTTATTGAAAAGTTTGAAAAGTTTCAAAAGTTGGGTCGGTTTTTCAGCGACTTTTTTGCCACCGGAGAGCTCGCGTGCGTGGGCCTTCGCCTCAGGAATAAATTCGTGAGCGATCGCCACGGGAATGAACATGAAGGGTTTTGAGTCGGGAATCTGGGCGTGCGCCTCGAGCAGCATCTGGAAAAGACCGTAGCGCGGCTTCATCAATTTACCCGTGCGCGTGCGCCCGCCTTCCATGAAGAATTCCACCAAGAAGTTCTTCTTGATGAGATAAAAAATGTAGGCTTCGAAGGTCAACTTGTAGAGCACATCCGCATTGAAAGAACGGCGGATATAAAACGCGCCGGCCTTACGAAAAAGTGCACCGATCGGGAAAATATTGAGGTTAATTCCACCGGCGACATACAACGGAAGCTCGTAGTTCTTCCAGATGATGTACGAGAGCGCCACGTAGTCAGCGTGCGACTGGTGATTGGGCACCAAAACGATATGGTGAGTCTCGCGCAACGCTACGAGGTCGACACCTTTGGCCATGTCGAGCTGGATACCGTCGTAGAGTTTCAAAAATGTGTTTTCGATCATGGTGGCGAGCGTCTTCACCATGGC
>JBEIPE010000023.1:0-16500 GCA_040377215.1 Halobacteriovoraceae bacterium | reverse complement strand
GGAACAAGTCCATCCAGCAGCGATTGCATTTGAATCAGTGCAAGGCCCCGCGCCTGCTCTTCCCAATCACGACGCCAGTAGCCTGTTTGCAGCCATGAGTTTTTCACGCGACCATGATCGGCTTCCACCGCAAGCTCCCACTGATGTTTCGTCAGTGGATGATTAAGTCCGAACAAATACCACTGATGGAGTTCGCTCGGATAAGGAGCTTCACTTAGGTTGGGATTTCCCGCCGGCGTCGGCAAGACTAAAGGTACTTCCTGCAAAGTCTCAAGTCCGAGCTTAAGGCGTGCCTCTTGCTCAAAACGGACACTGCCCGAAAACCATTTCTCAACACTCGGAAGAGTCTCCCCATCGGCGAGCAAGAGATGAACTTGTAAGCGCTGATGGGCTTCAAGATGAAAAAGATGATAGGTCACGTCCCAGCGGATGCCCGGATAAAGTGTTTCGTAGACGGTGTGACCTTTGGCCGGAACAACCGCGATATCGTTGAGTAGCAAAAAGCCCATATCAAAACGCAGTATATCCATGGTGCGCGACAACTCACGGGACTGCAGATGCACGTGATGATGATCGTGATCAAAGCGGTACGCCGCTCCAAAAGCACCGGTATAAAATTCTTTGCGCTCGCGGAAGGTGCCCCAATCAAACATGCGTGACCTGCATCAAGCACACCAGCGCCTGTTGAATCTCTTGTGGAGTCGGTGGATGGCCCGTTAAATGCGAACTAATTCTAAAGCTGCTGAGTTTGTTTTCTGGCCCAAGCACATGGCCTTCACTTGAGAGCTGCAATTCACTGCCGACAGCGATCACGCGGGCGCTCTCTTTACCGCTGGCGACCCACGCTTCGAGGGCTTTCCAATTAAGAGCATTGAACGGCCCATGAATCGCGAGCACTTCGGCTTCCGAAGGATGCGCTACCAACTGCACACGTGGAGTGGTCCGTAAGTACGGCGTCGTCATCAAACTTTCCCACTCTGCAAGCGCCAGTCCGTGCCCAAACAAAGCCACGCGAACAACTCGCTGAGCTGCCCAGCGATCAATGAGCTTGATGAGGGGTCTGAGAGGATTATTCATGTCAGTAAATGTAGTCCGAATCTTTCAATCCGCGCTCCACATGGCGAACGGCCCAATCCATCCCTTCCGGTTTCTCGCGCCAAGCCTCACGAATCTTGACGTTCATATCATCGCTTCCGCACGAGAATGTCCGCTCAGGCACACGCACCCAGCCTTGGATTTTACTATGTGTTCCATGGGGATGCTCATCCCAACCAATGAAGCGCCAGCGCTCACCGAAGAGACGCAAGTTTTTCATCAAAGGAGGAAGGTTCTCCATCGCCTTATCGTAGTCGCGAGCTGAGCACTGTTCGGCGACCTCACGGAGCGTGGCCATCGCCTCAGCTCCTTGATTCGAGGCACTCCAGGTCTGGGTACGGCAGTCATACTCCCAACCCTCTTTGTGCAAACGTACAAAGTGATTCACCCATGCTTGAAATTGAAAACGCTCACGCTGAAGATTGGGATCGCCGGCAAAAACGAGGCGTGAGCAGGTGCTGAGTTCATCGGTGTATTTTTTTAACAGCACTCCGAGACGCTGACCGAAGTAGGCCGGCTTGCCTTTCTTTTTAAGTTCTTCGTAGAACTTCGCGCGCTTTGTGACGTCTTCTTTTGTTTTGGCCGGGAGATCAAGCAGCGTCGTGACGCCGGCCTGCTCCCAAAAGATCTGGTACAAGTTGCTGCACGACTTCTGCATCGATACGAGTTCTTTCGGCGACAACGATACAGAGTGCTTCGCAAAGAACGCCATGGTCTCGCGTGTGCTCAGCAAATTCCCAACTCGCACGGCGGGATATTCTGTATCCACCATGAGATTGCGACCTGAAAGATTTTCCAGCTGACCGCGCACTTCTTGCCAGTTCACCACTTTAAGCAGCTGGGCAAAATCAATCACGTCTTCGTAGCGACTATCGGTTTCATCCACTGCAACCAGCACCAAACGACCGACCCAGTCTTTGGGGCCTGCGCAACGGCCGTAAGGACACATCTCTTCTACGTAACCGCCCAAGACGCGCACTTGATAAACCACTGGCTCCATCAAGTTGTAGCGCTTGCCCTTACCAAAGACGATGACTCTTTGCGGCTGATTCAGTTGATCAAAATGACGTGGGATCACACCCAAAGTGTAGTCAGCGCGACTGGAAATACTGCCGCGCTCTTTCCACACATCTTTTTGCGAACATTGGAAGTGCGAGAAAAACCGCTGACCGCTCAACACATCTAATTCATAAGCGCGCTCGTCACCCGCTGCAATCAGAGGGAGAAAATTTACGCGACCGGTTTTGGGATTAAGACTAGCTGCAGGGTCATAAAACAAGTGAGGCACGGGCTCGCCCTGCAGATTGGCCAAGCGGATGCTGCTGGATTTAAACCACACCGGCTCAATGACACTTGAAGTGCGCGGATCAAAACCGGGCTTCGATTGAAACCAGCTGCAACCGGCCAAAGCCAGCAAAAGAATCCCAAGGATAAATTGACAGAAACTTCTCATCATACCACGATGTTACGCTGTGCCCGGGTGGTGGAATGGTAGACACAAGGGATTTAAAATCCCTCGGCTCCTAAACAGACCGTACGAGTTCGAGTCTCGTCCTGGGCACCATTTTTCTTCTGAATTTAGCTTAAACACTTAGAGCTAAAAAAGCATCCTCAATCCAGCAAAATGCTGCGCACCAACATTTAATTCAATCCACGTGTTCGAATGATTTGTACAAAACTACGATGTATTTGAAACATCCTATGGATCTTTTGTTTGTTTAACTGGCTTCATGCAACCCTTGTCAAAGGAGACAACATGACCCGCTTACTTTTCACCGCTCTCATCGCTCTGCTCACCACCAGCGCATTCGCTGGCGAACTCATCCATGTCGGTCAGAAATACAAGGACCGCCAGGGCCATGCCTTCTATCCGCTCACGTTCAGTGTCTACTCGAACTTTCTCGATCACTGCGCGGAGAATGACGGAGCTGGCCGCTTCGACACGCAAAACTTCGGTGCCACAATCCAGAAGCGTTTCTCTTGCAGCGTTATGCTTGCGCCGCTACAGCAGCTACGCGACTTCGACCCCGCTAGACTTCTTGATACGTTTTCGCAGTTCACGTTACCTAATGGAGATCCAAGAAAGCAGTACCATCAGTCTCACTCGCTGGTGAAGACGCTCCGGAACGGCGCCACACTGCGAGGCTATTCAAATGGCGTAGGCTTCATCTTTATGAAGGCGGGCTTCACTCCGATCTATATCAATGGCGTCCGCACAAACTTCGAAGGCTTTGATCGTCCCGTAGACGGACACTACATGGGTTTCCAGGTCACTTGCAGCAAAAAGACGGATGAAGACATTAATCTGTTTTGTTCGGACGCAGACATGCTTGAGCATCTCAGAGGAGTGGCTCCTATCTGGACTCATGTGTTCACGACAAACGGGAAAGTCCCACGCGGCCATCCCGAGTTTGAAGAATCTCCTTACGGCATTTAGCAACAAGCGCCCGGCCATAGTTCGTGGTCGGGCGATCTTATCTCATCCCAGCAACAGCTTTCTTCGCAGCACTCAATATCTGCTCAAGACTCTTTTGCGAAATACCAAGGTCGTTACGGTATGAGAGATAGAAGCGGTGCGGTCCGAAATTTTGCAACACTGTCTTCTGCGGTACTCGCTTGATCGCCTTCCCTAAGGTCGCCGCTACTTTATTGGGGAGGATGCCTACTCCGTGGCCATTGCGCACAAATTGCCCGATGACTTCAAAGGAATCCATTTCACACTCTTCCTTGAAGCGGATATCCATTCCGTGCAAATACTGGCGAAGTTTTTTACCATCCTGATCTTCGGCGTCTGGGATGTAGTAAATAGACTGTTCTTCAAGCGGTGAATTTCCCTTCTTGCTAGAAACATAAAATCCAAAAGTGTCTGAGTACAGTTCATGCTTGAGCAGTTGCGCATGGGTAAAGCACTCCACTGTAATCGCAACGTCGACTTCTTGTTTGATCAGGCGCTCGAGGATTTCTTTGCTTCGCCCGGTTGTGATGGACATCGAAAGCTGTGATTCTTTACTGAGTTCTTTGAGCAGCATTGGCCAGAAATAGATGGCGATAGATGGAAAAGTCCCAATCCGGATACGCCGGACTTCCTCGTGATCAGCGTCCGTCATCTGGCGCTGCGCCTGCTCCATGTCTCGGTAGATCTTGCGGCAAAGTTGGTAGAGCGTTTCACCTGCCTCAGTGGGAGCGATCCCCTTCTTACTGCGTTTTAAGAGGGCGACCCCACAGACTTTCTCGAGTTCCTTGAGAGTATAGCTCAATCCTGATGCCGAGATGCCGAGCTTTCGACTTGTCGCCTGAAGGCTCCCCTCACTCACGATGGCATAAAAGTAGGAAAGTTTTTCAGAGTGTTTCGCAAGTTCTGGTAACATAAAGGCCCCTTGTTCGAATCAATCTAACACAACAATCCATCGTTTGAAATTCGTTTGTTTTGGACATTGAACTATAAATGTCTTCAAGGAGAACAATATGAACATCAAAAATTTGCTACTGACTTTATTGCTTACCCTAACCGCTCTGGTGGGAACAACGGCTTCAGCACAGGATGATCGCAACGCCTCAAAGTACAACCTCGAAGCGGGCACTGGTCTTAAGGGGTTTGACCCGGTCGCCGTATTTCCTGAAGGCGGAGGCAAGGCCCTTGAAGGTAAGAATGAGTACCGCCTCGACTATATGGGCGTCAGCTACTTTTTTGCTTCAGCCGCGAATCTTGATCTCTTCGTTGCTAACCCAGACAAGTACGAACCTACTTATGGTGGATGGTGCGCTTACGCTATGGCTTCTGGGTCACAGGTCGATATTCAGCCAGAGATATTCACTATCAACGGTAACCGCGCCCATTACTTTGTAAGCACGCGTGCCAAAAGAAGCTTTGACCGTGATGTGCTCGACTACGAAACTCGTGCTGACCGCAACTGGAAGACCATTTCCGGTGAATCTCCACGCCGCTAGTCGATCCATTTAAAGCGAGAGCAACATGAATACTTTGATCCAATATACTTTCCTCGTACTCATGTTGTTTCTTGCTTCCTGTGGCAACTACCAAAACGATTCATCATTTAAGGTGCGAGACATCCAACTCTCTGAAGTGGAGCTGGATTTCGCCACCATCAAAAGTGCGATCCTCACTCCCCATTGCATTTCATGTCACTCGCAGTACTCATCCTATAACGGAATACGACGTGACATATCGACCATTGTTGCAGTGGTTGACAATGAGCGTATGCCAAAGAATGCGCCTGCTCTTTCGAGCAACCTTAAAGAGCTTCTCAGAGCGTGGAACGAACGAGGCGCCCCGGAATTCGCCGGTCAAGACCCAGGCGAACCAATTCCCGTCGAACTCACTCCTGACTGGAAATCGATCTCTGAAAACATCATCGTTCCTAAATGTGTCGTCTGTCACAATCCCCAGGGGCAGGCGAAGTTTCTCGACTTGAGTTCACGACAGGTCATCTTTGATGCGAGAAACCGTCTATTTGGAGATGACCAGAAATTGATTAACCTAGATGCTCCAGAGAACAGTTACCTCATTAGCGTGGTGCTCGATGAATTTGAACCGATGCCCCCGCCTCCCCCCTTCTCTAATTTCGGTCGCCTGTCTGAACTAGAAGTAAGCACGATCACGAAATGGATTGAACTAGGACTGCCACAGGAGAAGCCATGAAACTACTCGTTTGTTTATTGTTGACCTTAAATGCCCAACTCACCGCTGCCGCGATTAAGCAGATTGAAACCAAAAAGAGTGGTATTGAGTTTAGTGCAAAGGGCCGCCCTGCTCTTATAGCGATCACCGGTGAAGCTCCTTTTAACCAAGGCAGCCTATCCATTGAAGACGAAAAAATTTCTGGGACACTCACAGTTGCCCTCCAGATGATCACAACGGGCATCGAACTCCGTGATGAACACCTGAAAGAGAAGTACCTTGAGGTCGCGAAGTTCCCGGAGGCAACACTCGTCATCGAGGGTGTATCCATTCAAGGTGATCGTTTTGAAGGCAGACTGATACTCCATGGAGTAGAACAAAAAATCAGCGGCACCAAAGAAGTGAAGAGCGACCTCTCATCTGTAAAAGCGGCATTCGATATCAAACTCACAGACTTCAAGATCACGATCCCAAGTTTTCAAGGGATCACCGTCGCCGATGTTGTCACCGTGACGGCAAATCTTAATTTGAAAGAGACGAAATGAAATTCCTCCTCTTTCTTTTTTTCAGTCTCAGCGCCGAAGCCTATGTAGAAAACGTAACACATGGGTACGTGAACTGCATGGCCTGTCATCACGCCCCATCCGGCGGTGGTCTATTAACCGACTACGGGCGCTCTCTTTCAAAAGAACTCATGAGCACTTGGGGCTGGAACGGTTCCGAACGTCCCCTCTTCGGTGCCGTAAAAAACACGCAGAACGTGAATTGGGGCGGCCATGTTCGTACCCTGCAGACCTACACCAAAAATAAGCAGTCAAATCGTGGCAAACTTTTTCTGATGCAGCAAAATGTTGAAGCGGGTGTAAAAATTGGTGAAGTCTGGATGATCGGCACACTTGGCACCCAAGAAGGCCCCGAGGGGACACCACGCAAAGGTCAGTTTCTCTCCGAGCGCCACTTTTTACTTTGGGCCCCCAGCGAAGATACTCGTCTACGTGCTGGAAAATTTCGTCAGCAATATGGTCTCAACGATCCAAACCACACACGCTTCACCAAAGCACCACTAGGCTTTGGGCCGAACAGTGAAACCTACATCATGGAGTTCACAAAATTCTACGACACCAAAGAAATCTCTCTATCAACGTCACTGGGCCGCATCGACGTTCCCCGTGAACAACGAAGTGAGAAAAATACGTCCGCAACCTATTCTCATTATGTGGGAAAAAAGTCGAAGCTCGGTGCGAGTCTTCTCTTAGGTGAAAGTCCTGCTCAACGGCGAAACCTCGTAGGCGTTCATGGCATTGCGACCTTAAGCGAAAAAATCTTTTCTAAATTTGAAATCAATCATCAGCGATCGCATCAAGTAAGTGACCCACAAAGATCGGTCGATCTGCTGAGCGGTTTTGTGTCACTTGGTCTTCAACCCACCAAGGGCGTTACGACCTACGTTTTTCACGAGCATCTGCAGACTGATATGAGTCGTAGCCAAACCCGCCAGTATGCCCCAGGGATCGGTATGCAATGGCTACCGATTCCGCACGTCGAATTGCAGGCAGAGATAAAAAAACAGTTCAATGAGCAAGACCCGGGCAACCCGACTGACAGTGGTTGGTTGCTCTTCCATTTCTATATTTAGGTGAACCTCATGCACGAGATCATTCCACAATACCAACCCTACCGGCCTTCCCTTGTGTCTAATGCACCATTGGAAGTCCAACGTTTTTATGAATCGATGAACACGCGGCGCTCCGTGCGGCAATTCTCTGAAAGACCCATCCAAGCGGGCGTGCTCGAAACTGCCATTCTTGCAGCGGGCACGGCACCAAGTGGTGCCAACACTCAGCCGTGGTTTTTCGCCATTATTAGATCTCCTGACCTAAAAGAAAAGTTACGGGCAGCAGCCGAAAAGGTGGAACATGATTTCTATCAAAAAAACGCGAGTCCCGAATGGCTCAGCGATCTAGCTCCTCTTGGAACAACAGCGAAAAAGCCCCATCTCAGTGTGGCCCCAGCGATCATTGCGGTGTTCACTCGCCAGCGTCCACTGGACACGCAGGCTGGCGAGATGAAACGCAGTTACTACCCCGTGGAGTCTACGGGGATTGCGGTGGGAATTCTGCTCACGGCCCTTCACCAAGCGGGACTCTCCACGCTGACTCACACACCACGTCCTATGAATTTCTTAAACGAGCTTTTGGGTCTAGATCAAAGCTATAGACCATTTCTCATGGTCGTCACCGGTCATGCCGCCACCCCCTGTGTGGTGCCGGCGATTGAGAGAAAAACTTTCGACGAGATCGCTCGAGAGTATTAGGTCTAATCTACAAAACGGAAGATGGGCGTGATCTCGATTTTCTTGTACGGCCGCTGGACGTTTAACAATAAGTATTTCATATAAATAGCCTACGACACACCGACCCTAAAAATCTTCGATTTTAGATGTAAGTTAAGTGCAGTTCATGGAAAATTTAGAAATCGTTCTATTGGTTTGACGAGTGACCAAATGTCATGATTTCGTTTCGTATGCCTAACTTCATTTTGCTCCTTTTGTGTCTCTTGTTTCACACAAACGCCTCTTCACAAGAGCGCGTACTTGAGCATGAGGAGGCCAGCAAAACGTTCTTGAACTGGCACTTCTTTGAAAACGGTCGTGGCATGACCTTATCACCGGACATGGTGAAATTCTTGTGGATGGTGAACCGCGAGAATAAAAGTGCTGACCAACTCTACGTCACTGATTTTATCGAACAGCGCTACGGTTTTATTTCTAAAGATAAAAAACTTGTCGGTGTATTCGATGTGCCATGGAAAGGCATGAACGTTGGCGTGCTCGGCTGCACGGGCTGCCACAGCGGCAAAGCCGCAGGCCAAGTGATTGCGGGTCTCGGCAACAAAACGATTGATGCTTACCAAATCGGCCGCGACCTGAAAGGCATACAAGGCCTCTGGGGTGTCGGTGCAACGAACCCTGACTTCAAGTACATTCATGGCAAGGCGATGAATTTCGCGAAGGTGATTTCAGACGAGAATATCTCTAACCTCGTTCGCGGCGTGGTTTCAGACTCCACCATTAAAACCTTCTTCTACAAAGACCACGGGCTCGACTATCCCAAAGACATGGGTCGCGGTCAGGTGAAGGTCCCTCACCTCTGGGGCATTAAAGAAAAGCGTCCAGCAGGCATTTTCAATGATGGTGCTTTGAGCGGTGACGGCTACGGCTGGATCTTTGGTGCTGAACTTTTTGCCTCGGATAGCGGTGAGCATTTGCGTGCCGTGCTTCCGAAGATTCAGTGGCTCACGGACAACGTCCTCGGCAAACTTTTGCCGCCGAAATATCCGTTTGTGATCAAGACCGAAGTCGTCAGTCGTGGTGAAACACTTTTCAACAACAACTGCCTCAAGTGTCACGGCGATCATCAGCGCGACTTGCAAGGCTTTCCGATCTACACGGCCCCACGGGTGATTGAAATCGATGTGGTGAAAACCGATCGTGAGAAAATCAATATCGTGACTCCGGAATTCGTCGATCTCGTGAAGACGGGTTCACTCGGCGATATCTTGAGCTTTGAAGAAGACAATATTCAGAAAGGCTACTTCGCGCCGAAACTCTGGGGCGTGTGGGCACGTTTCCCTTACACGCATAACGGTTCGATTCCCACGCTCTATCATATGATGGTGCCGCAAAATGAACGCCCAGAAATCTTCTCGATGAAGAATGCTGGTGAAGCGGATCGCTATGATGAAGTGAATGGTGGTTTGACGCTTTATAAGGCCAACGAATTCGCGCGCGCCATGAAAGACGCCAAGAAAGGTGATCGCGATATCTATTACGTAAAACGTGAAGGACTATCCAACGAAGGTCACTACTTTGAGAGCTTCAAGGCCTTCACCCATGACGATCGCATGGCGATTGTGGAGTATTTGAAGTCACTTTATTAGGTCTCAGCTAGCTGAATCTATAGGCCAAATCGATCAAAAGCGAAGCACACGGGTTAATTTCCTACTTATAGGATAACGCGCGTGCTACCCTGATCTTGTTATTTTCTGCTTCTTTCAGAACCGTGTGCATAGTGCTCAAGTCTTCTAAAGCGGCCCCAGCCTTTGGAGGTATTATGGGTAAGAAATTGTACGTGGGGAATCTCCCCTTCACTGTTAATGATTCATCTTTGCAATCTCACTTTTCTGCTATCGGAAACGTGACTTCTGCGAAAGTAATCACAGATCGCGACACAGGTCGCAGCAAAGGTTTCGGCTTCGTAGAAATGTCTACGGATGACGAAGCTCAATCGGCCATCAGCAAGCTTGATGGTTCTTCATTCGAAGGTCGTAACATGACTGTCAATGAAGCGAAGCCAATGGCACCACGCGAAGATCGCGGCGGTTTCGGCGGTGGAAATGGCGGCGGCGGTCGCGGCCGTTACTAGAGTTTAGACTCAATAGAGGGCCTCTTCGGAGGCCCTTTTTTTTTACCTAAGATTCTTCTGCAAGAACTTCACGCCCTTCTCTACAGCTTCGTCATTCAGAGCGAAGGCAAACGCGTGGCCCCACCAAGAAATATCATGACGTTTTACCGGTCGCTTTAAAGCGAGGAACCGCGCTTCGAAGTTCGTTGCTTGCGCAAACTCGACGAGTCTGTCTTCTTTGGCGTGGTAGATGAAGAATGGCGGCGAAGTTTCAGTGACCTTATCTACGACGCTGGCCTCAGCATAAGTTTCGAGATCATCGTTGCGATACGCACCGGTGTACGACTTGATGTAAGGCGACTGCGGATACCACATGAAATCATAGGGCGCGCCGCCCGTGACCACCGCCTGCACTCCTCCTCTGACGAGGGCGTAGTACGAAACAGTGTGACCACCCGAGGAGTAACCCCAGAGTCCTATTTTCTGAACATTTAAACGGTACAACGCCGCATTGTCTCTGAGGTGAGAGAGCGCGCTGGCTAGGTCATCGACCGGAGTCGGATGGCGAAACTTCGGGGCAAGCCGGTAGTTGATGTTGAACACCACGAAGCCATGGCCCGCGAGACTCTTCGCAATCGACTCCATGTCATCGCGGTCCCGCAGCTGCCAGCCGCCTCCGTGCACGAGCACCACGCCGGGAAAGGGCCCCTCGCCTTTTGGCACATAGACATCACCTTGCTGCCGCTCAATTTTCTGACTTGTGTAGTAGACGTTGCTCACAACCGTATAGCTCTGCGGCCCCTTGTAAGAGGCGCAAGAGGTCAGCACAAAGAGAAGTGCCAGGATGTTTAGTTTCATGGACTACCAGCGCAGCCATTTTTTAGCGAGCAGAGGTCCAGCGTAAGATGCAAGACTCAACGGAAGAAAATGCCACAGAAGGATATGCAATGTACCTTCCTGCCAACACACCGCCTGCATCAAAACACATCCAGCGGTGCTCGCTGCGATGGAGGCCCATAGACCAGTCATGCCCGGGGAGCGCGGGGCTCCTTGCTGGGCCCAATTTTTGAGCATCCACCAGTAGCCCATGGACATGGCAGAGATGATCACACCACAGCCCCCACGAAAGAGGTCCATTTCAGTGTGAAGCTCGGCCGGTAATTGGGCGTAGTTCAGCTGGAAAAATTCTAAGACGAGAAGCAGACCAAGGGCACCTACCGCGATGATGCCCGGAATGCGGCGGGCCTTCTGGGGGAACGAGCTATAGTAGAACGCCACAAAACTTGCGAGCGCGACAGTGATCCACAAGACATTCTTCAAGAGGAACATCCCCTGCGCCCAGCGGATGCCAAGGATTTCTTTTTGGTTCACCATTACAAAACTTAGGACAACAAAAGCCGCAAGTACGGGTAAAAAACGTTTCGCCACAAAAACGCTTAACGATTCAGTGGTTTTGAAGGGACGAAGTTCGGAGGCAAGATTTTTCACAGTACTCATCTTGGCACCTTATCCTTTAAGAGCTTCATGATCCGATGGACGCCGACTTTAGCTGCAGAAACACTCACGGCCATGTCCTCGGCAGTTTGTGCGTAACTTTGCCCTTCTACTTTAATTCTTACGAAAAGCTCACGCTGCTGAGGTGTGAGTAACGCCAGCAACTCATCCCAGTCTAATGACTCTGATTGGTTGCCATTTTCAATAACCTGGTCATCCAGCCATTCAACAATAACGGGCAGACGTTTTTTTTGCCGATAGTCATCGATGTAGCGATAACGTGAGATCGCATAAATCCAAGGTAGAAGAGGACGATCAAGAGAATATGTGTGCTTCTTTTGGTGAATACTCAGCACTACTTCCTGCTGAAGTTCTTCAAGAACTTCATGCGGCAACTGCTTGCCAGCTAACTGCAGCAGATTCTTACGAACAAGCGCAGTTACCATAGACAGAAAACTCTCATAGGCCACCCCATCACCGTTCATGGAGAGCTGGAAAAGCGCCCGAAGTTTTTGCTCGATCTCCGCTGTCTTTTTCAGCATTCCTATACCTTTCTACGTAGCCTTAGACCTAAAAGTTACAGGCCTTTAAAATAAGTATTATTGAGGACTTACGTAAAGACAAGGCTGTCCTTATGTTGTCTTAAGTTTCATCAACGTTGCGTTTAAGTCATACTGCTGACCATGAATCGTTCATTGTTGTTTTTCCTCATCATAGCCCCGTTGAGCTGTGGCCTCTTCGTTTTGGGTAACACGCACCTCGAGTCGAAGCGTAACGAAGTTCTTCTCACGCAAGCAAAAGTCATCCAAAACGATGTCCACGAACGACTGCGCCTCTATCTTAGCGGCACCATGGGTGCACGTATCGTGGCCAGTACTTTTTGGGAACAAGACAATGTTGAACAACACGAATACGAAAAGCTAGCAGGAAAACTGATCGAAGAGTTTCCGGAAATTTATGGTGTGAATGAAGTGGATGCTAACGGAAAAATTACTCGTGTTTTTCCCTTAGAGCCTAATCGCCCGGCCCTTGGTCTTATATCCCAAAATATCGCCTTCCTGAAAAACTCTCTGGCGAACGGAGAGAAGTTCTGGTTCAGCCCTCCGTTTAAACTCTTTCAAGGCAACCGCGGCTTCGTTTGTTATTTGCCACTCATGAGAGGGGGGCAACATTTGGGCTGGCTGGGGATTGTTATCTCTACAGATAAATTCTTTGATCATTTTACGAATAACGAATTTGGAAAAAGCTTTCACGTTGAGCTGACGGATGTAAAAACAGGCGAGCACTACCTCATTGACCAACCCTCTCCAGAGAGCTCACCCAAAGAATACTTATTTCAAAACACGCTTACGGAGTTCGGTCGCGAAATCAAAGTCACGGTCTGGCCAAAAGAAGCGATCGCCCCTGCTCGTTTTCCTTGGGCCGTGCCTGCTGCCCTTGCGATCCTCCTCAGTCTCATTGCGACTCAGGCCTTCAACTGGTGGACTCAACGTGAAGATGCCCGTCGCTCTCTATCGAGTTTAAACAACCTTCTTCGCCTGACGATTCATGATACCGCTGCAAGTCTCACCACCATTAAGGGCTATCTCGAGATCATGAAGAGTGACGTGACTCTCGTTCCTGTCGAACGCCTCTCACGGCATGTGGGTTTTGTGGTTGATCTCTTAGATCAGATCAAATTGGTGCGCCATCTCACAGCATCAAATGATCATTGGAAAAAAGAACGTCTTCCGCTACTGACCTTGGTTCTAGAAGTTTCCGAGATCATGAGTGAGCGTTTGCGCAATAAAGATATTCTGCTGCGCTATGACCCGGAAGAATTAGCGGCGGCCCAAATGACGCTCAATCGCGGTCTCTTCTGTCATAGCGTTTTAGGAAACATCCTGAGCAATGCGATTATGTTCTCGCCCAATGGGAGCACCATCATTCTCACTCACAGAATCAATGCCGAAATGCATGAGATTGACGTCTGCGACCGTGGCCCGGGTGTGCCTGAGCTTACTCTCAAGCAACTCAAAGAGCGCAAAGTCACCGACACCGGCTCGAGCTTTGGTCTACTCATTGCTCAGCAGGTAGCCGAAATTCACGGGGGCGATCTCCAGATTATTGCTTCTGAAGGTGGCACCAACATCGTTCGAGTCCGCTTGCCGGTCTAATCTTTCAATAGCGCATCTAGCGTTTTGAAAAGTCCTTCACCATTGGCCGTCAAACAAGCGCCAGCGCTCTTGGGTTTCGGCAAGTTGGTTGCCGTAAGAAAATTATCTTGAGCGTAATTAACAGAGCCTTTTAAGAAGTCGGCCGGAGTCTCGGCCATCGAAATTTCCGCTTTTGTAACGGGACGTCCGATTTTCTTTTCTACTGCTGCTTTGAACGAAGCCGAGCGATTCGCATCATAAGGTTGATCCTTATAGTTTTCGTAATGAACGATCTCATCTGGGAAAACAATCAACGGGATGAGGCGTTCTTGCTCTCCGAGATATCCCACAGCTAAAGCGTTGGGAACCAAACGTCTTTCATCAATCTCTAACGCCGACAAATGTGTGCTGCCGAAGCCGCTCGCCGTATCCAAGTTCGAGGCAGAAATGAAGGGTGAGCCTTTCGGATCATTGGCATGGTTCATCATCATGGTCGACAACGTTGTCGGGTCTTTGCGACCTTTAATTCTGTAGGATACCGGCGCTCCCCCGATACCAACGCCAAACTTCTGGCGCATGGTCGCCAGAGAGCGTAAACGGCGGGTGTAGCTCCCTTGGTTTTTCGTGAGAACAGTCGACATGAGAAACGGCTTACCTTGGGGAGTCCGTAAAATCACATCACCATCAAGACCACGGAAGATGAGCTTCTTCTTACCGTTCTGGGGTGCTTCAATCGCATCCAACCAGTCGCCCCACATCTTCTTCTCGCTGGGCTCCATGATGTCCCAAGGCATGTAGGCTTGCACAAGCTTACGCACACCTGCGCGATCACCTTTGGCGATCAAATCGTTGAGCTTAAGTTTTTGACCTTCCAGCTTGGCGAAGATTTGTTTCTGTTTTTCCCAAGCGGCCGTGCGCACCTTCAAATCGGCACGAGCTTTTTTTGCGACGTCCCGGTAGAGGGTTTCTGCATGGGCCAAGCGCTTATCAAAGTAACTTTGAATGTCGCTATCAGCCGCTTTGCTGAAGAGGCCTTGTTCACGAAAGTGTGCCAGCGAATCCTTGGAAGACATCGCTGCCTCGAGCTCCACCGCCGCAAGTTTTTCAGCGGCAGTCAAACTTCCTGCGCGGGCGTTGGCGACAACTTCGGCCCACTGATACGGATGCACAAAGGCCCGTTCGGTCGTGAGAGCATAATTTGTCCCCGTGATCTGATGGAGATGGATCAACTCTTCCATGACAACGGCCGGGTTATTTAGCCCCTCTTTGGTCATATAAATCGTAATCTGGAGATTTTGATTCTTCGCGAACTCGGGAACGATCTGGGCCAAACTCCCCCCGGGCAATGACGTGACTTCCTTCATCACCACTTTCCATTGAGCCTCGGGGATATAGGTGTTGACCTCAGCGACCTTGCTCACCATAACCTTACGTGCCCCGGCCTCAGATCCCAACTCTTGCAGCAAAGCTTTGGTCGAATCATCTGGCGGGAAGTAGGCCAAAGTTGCCATGACTTTGCCATCACTCGGTTCAGCAACTCGCACAAACTTAAGGCCTCCAGAGCGAGTCTCTTGAGAAGCGAGACCGCCAAAGCCGAGTGCGCTGTCTTTGTAGAGTTCCATCAACACATCTTGCGTGCTCGGCAAGCGTGTCAAGGCAACAAAGGCATCCTTGGGAGCTGCGGTTCGTGCGACAGTGATACTCAACTGCTTAGGAAAGTTCTTATCAATTTCCGCCATGCGCTTAACGATGGCATTCAAATCTTTGACCGAAGCCTCAGTCGCCACTTCAAGGTGCAGCTTAATCGGTTGACCTGGACTCCAACGACCATCTAGGAAATTACTATCGAGGGCCATGCGTGGTTGAAGACCAGCATCATCCATCGCCTTTCGCAAACCGGCCAAACGCACATCGTTTTGCTCGAGGACAGTCTCTAGGCGAGTCGTGGTAAAAGTCGGGATTTCGGCGTAGAGCTTTTTAAATTCGGCGCGGAAGTTACCTGCCTGGTCTAAGCGACGGGCCTGGGCTTCACGCACAACACGGAAGTCATGAGCAGGGTCGCGCTTGAGAGAAATTTCATCGAGCACCGAGAGATATGACGTGGCGGCCGCCGCAACGCTCGCACGTGTCACACCTTTCGAATCGATCACGGATGAGATCGCTTGAATCTGCGCTTTACGACGAGCCGATGAAGACGCTTCAGCGAGAGTCTCCCCTTCTACGCCTACCATGTCTGAAACGAGCAACATCGTATTCACGCGGTCTTTTGGACCGTCGAACACAGCAGCAAGATAGCCGGTTTCAACTTCTACAACCTGGGCAATCTTCTTCCGATCTTTGAGCCACGCTCCGGTTTCCTCAAATGGACTTGAAACGTGAGTCACCATCGGAACACGAATAGCGCCTTCAGGAATGTGCGTCACCTGCAATGGACGCTTAACTCCATCGATGTCATTTGAGTATTGCGGAACAACGAGATCGCCGACTTTAAGACCACTGCCTTCAAGGCCACCGGCCGTGCCCATGTAAAACACATTGTTATGGCCTGTCGACTTCAGCGCGCGTGCGACCGGAAGAACTTCATCGCCCCAAGAGTTCGAGAACACGCGCCAGCGTTGGATTTTCCCTTTCGAGTCTGTCATGTTGAAATCAGTCATCTCATAGCTGCCACGATCCAAAGTAAACACTTCGGACTTCGCCGCCAGAGGCATTTTCTTTTTTTCAAGAACAGGTG
>JBEIPE010000280.1:0-3898 GCA_040377215.1 Halobacteriovoraceae bacterium | reverse complement strand
GGAGCAAACTCGCGGATTTTATCTACGAGAAACTCGATGAGATCTTCATCCGAGCAGTAAACGTCTTCCACCAAATCAGAATTCAAGAGGAAGTTCTTCACACGAATAGCGATGTTGTGGAGAGACTCCATCAAATAGAGTCCACCGATGTTCTCGCCATTGAATGACTTAATGATCTCTTTGCGCGCGTGGTTGAACATCTCAGTTTCTGTGATGTTCTCTGGAAGATTGTCGGCACCGAACTTCTCTTCAACTTCTTCAATCGCCTGCTCTTTGATGTTTTCATCAGTAGCAAAGCTCACACCGTATTCAGTGGCCAAAGCATCGATCAAATCAGCGCGAGTATCGGCTGAAAAATCAATGAGCTCCGCCTGCTTAAGGTGGTTAATCGTATGTTGAGAAAGCCCTTTGAGGGTTTCGAAATCAGTCTTCATTTGGGGTCCTTCAATGTGAAAATCAATCCCAGAATACCGGAATTCAAAACTCGCTACAAGATAAACCAGCGAAAAATTAGCGTTTTTTGAAGCGTGCCGTGACCCGTCGGACCAGTGACAAAGCCGCGTCACGCTCGCCAGAAATCAATAAACTGATGATGAAAACACCCATGCTGACGGCACCAATCGAGCTCAGATGGATGATCTGAGGCAACACGCCGGGCCCTGGTAGCAACGAGAATTCCGACAATTTTTCTGCGGTTACTGCCATGAGAATCGTGGCGAGGATGAGTTTGGCGAGACGCGCATTAAAGAAGAAGCCCCAGCTGAGTCGTAAATCATGTCGCAGCATGACAGCGAGAATCACGCAGTTCACAAACATAGAGATGGTGGTTCCGAGCGCCAGCATGGCGAAACCATAAATGGGCGTCATGAACCAACAGAACGCAATATTCACGCCGATAGAAAAAAGCGACGAAAGCACAGGCACTCGTTGGCGATCGATGGCGTAGAACGTCGGCACCCAAATTTTATACAAACTATAAAGTGGCAGACCGATGACATACATTCGCAAAGCCACACCGGTCATCATGGTGCTGTCACCGGTGAAACGGCCGCGTTCAAAGATCAAGCGCACCACTTCGTCACTCATGGTGTAAAGCAACGCCATGGCCGGTAGCACGGAGAGAAAACTCAAATAGTAACTCGAGGCCAGCGAACTCATGGCTTCTTCTTTCTCACCTTTCTTCCAAGCAGAAGAAAAGTGCACCAGATTGGAGTTACCAATCGAGACAGAGAGAATGCCTACTGGCAGTTGGAACAAACGAAAGGCGTAGTTCAACCACGACGTCGCACCGACGGCCGAAGAGGTGGCGAGCACCGTGTTCACGAGAAGATTAATTTGCGTGGCCGCAAAACCAATGAGGCCCGGGCCAATAAGCCCGATGACTTTCCACGCACGACGACTGCCGATCCGCTTCGGCATCAAGGGCCCGTAGCCACGCTTGATCAGCAAAGGCAGTTGCACGATGGCTTGCATGAATCCGCCCAGCATCGCGCCCCACCCGAGACACAACACCGGCTCATATCCATTTCGGTGCAACCAACCGGCAAGTAGCAACATCGAGAGAATACTCATGATGTTGTAAGACGCCGGTGCGAGCGCCGGCACAAAGAACACACGCAAAGAATTCAGTGTGCCCATGAAGAGTGCTGCGAGTGAAATGAAAAACAGAAACGGACACATGATGCGTGTGAGCGTCACGGTGATTTCATATTTTGCTGGATCAGCGACAAACGACGGAGCGAACAGAGAAATCAATTCAGGTGCAAACGCGAAGATCAACACACTCAAGACAGAGGTGATGCTTCCTAAGATAATAAAGAGTTCCCACAAGAGCGTGCGCCCTTCTTGCTGTGACTCTTGATTCGCCTCAGTGAATGTGGGCACGAATGCAGAGGAGAAAGCGCCTTCAGCGAGAAGATCGCGCAGTAAATTCGGAATGCGATACGCGACGAGGAAGGCATCTGTTAATCCACTCGCGCCAAAATACGCGGCCATGATTTGTTCGCGCACTAATCCTAAAATGCGTGAGCAAAATGTGGCGACCGCCATCACGAGAGAAGATTTCAGAACACTTTTTGACATGAAATATTCTAACTCGGAGTGATGTGTACGGACATTATTTTGGCGCTCGCTGATTTTCTCTTAACGCGGTCCCATACTGCCCCCATGATGCATAGGGGCAAGTGCAGCAAACTACAAGAATTGTTGAGTGGAAAACTTTTTTGGCCCCACAATATCTAACTTTTCATGCCCTGCACGTCAGAAGAAAAAAGCGAAAATACACTCGTAGAGCGGCTTTTGAGGCGTATGATTTTCTAAGCAGGATGCGAGCTAGGGAGTGCTCAGGATCCAGGATGGACGCCACCGCTACACTCCCTTTTCACACACACATCAGGGGAAATGGATTTCCCCGCAGAGACTGGAGGGACCCATGTATCTTGCAATCGCCGTGGAAAACAAACAGCACCCACAGCACCGTCAAGAATACCGAGTGTGGTATCTCGAGCTAGATGCCGCCAGCAACATCATTGGTATGGGCGTGAAGAGCCGCCAAGAGCTGATTGAAAGTTTGTTTAGCTCTTACCGCCAAACCGGACAAAGCAACTGGCGAGCGTTCTGTAAGGATTCGGAACGTTCTCGCCCCATCGAAGTCGCTGACTTCATCTGCATGAACATGCACGAGAACACTCACTTCGGAAATTTGCCCACTCTGAGCGAATTCCAAGGAGTGCTCGATGCCCTTCATGGCCAGTTAGAGGTTCGCAGTATCGCCTAAGCCCCTCATCTTTCCCTCCCAGAAGATGTAGGGCCTTTCAATCCCAGGTGGCGCGTTGCGTTGCCTGGGGTTTTCTGTTTCCACGCTTTCCAGCTCCTGCCCCGACGCCTATACTCCCCACGTAATTCCCCACATTTTTTAAAAAAGCGAGACCACCATGCAAACGCTGGCCATTATCGGATCCCAATGGGGCGACGAAGGGAAAGGGAAGATCACTGACTTGTTGTCGCAAAAAGCCGACCTGGTCGTGCGCTATCAAGGTGGCAACAACGCCGGCCATACCATCTGGGTTGATGGCAAAAAAATCGTTCTGCATCTCGTGCCTTCTGGAATCTTGCACCCTCACTGTCTTTCAGTTGTGGGCCACGGTGTCGTACTTGAACCTGAAGCGTTCATGACGGAAGTGAATCGCGTGCGTGAGCACATTCCGGTGAACGGAAAAAATCTTCTCGTCTCTGAGAACACCGCTGTCATCACCAGCTGGCACAAATTGATCGACGCTGCTCGCGAAGGTCAAGGCGCTGTAAAAATCGGCACCACGGGCAAAGGTATTGGCCCTTCTTACGAAGACAAAATCGGTCGCCGCGGTTTGCGTGTGCGTGATCTTTTAAATAAAGACCAACTCTTCAAGCGTCTCTCAGAGACGGCCGATGAAAAGATTTTCTTGCTCGAGAAACGCTACAACATAAAAGCGCCGACCGTTGCTGAAGAAACGGAGCGCCTCTGGAATCTTGGTCAATCGATGAAGGAATTCGTCGGAGATGCTTTCGGTATCCTCCAAGACTCACTCGTGCGTGGAAAAAAAGTTCTCTACGAAGGCGCCCAAGGCACCTTGCTTGATGTGGATTACGGAACTTATCCTTACGTCACATCATCAAACACAACTGCGGCCGGTATTCATACTGGTGCAGGCACCTTGAATGGCCGTGTGGATGAAATCTTGGGCATCACCAAGGCCTACACCACACGCGTGGGTGAGGGTCCCTTCCCGACTGAACTCTTCGATGAAGTCGGACAGTACATTCAGAAAACCGGTAACGAAGTGGGCGCGACAACGGGTCGAATCCGTCGTTGCGGCTGGCTCGATCTTCCCGCTCTTCGCTACGCGATTCAGTGCTCATC
>JBEIPE010000088.1:0-9858 GCA_040377215.1 Halobacteriovoraceae bacterium | reverse complement strand
GTGACCAATTAATGGCGTTCTTCCGCATCTTCGTGAAGTCCGTCCTGCATTCGCGCAATCGTTTCCACGATGAGCTGGAGTTGGGCGAATGAAACGGGTTCCGCGCGAGCAGTGTCGTTTTTCCTTTTCTCGCAGCTCAGGTGCGGGCGGGCAGAACGTCAACAAGGTGAATTCCAAAGCGACTTTGCACTGGGATCTCAACACCGCCGCCATTCCGGCCGATGTGATGGAGCGCTTGCGCGCCCGTTACGGTGGTTTCATCACCCAAGAAAACGAATTACAGATCACCTCACAAGAAAACCGCACGCAAAAAGACAACGTCGAAGACTGCTTTGATCGTCTCGAGCGCATGCTGGAAAATGTCTGGCGGGCGCCGAAGAAGAGAAAGGCCACCAAGCCGACCTACAGTTCGGTGCTCAAACGGCTGAATTCTAAGAAAAAAGACAGTGATAAAAAACGCGGTCGCAGCGAGAAGTATTAGTACCTGAGCGCGATGCTTTGAGTGTTGGGTTTGTTGCTCAGTAAGCCGATATGTCTCCCATGACAAAGCCCCTTATTCGCGTTCAGAACATTCAAAAAAAATACCAAGGCCGCACCATTCTGGCGGGACCCAGTTTCGCGATTGAGCCGGGGACCTTCACCACGTTGCTCGGAGCGAACGGTTCCGGCAAAAGTACGTTGTTGCGTTTGATCTCGGGAGCGGAGTTTCCGGATTCCGGTGAAGTGTTTTTCAAAGACACCCTGGCGCAGAGCTGGGAGATTCCCCACAAGCGCGACATGTTCTACATCAACGAGAATATTCAAATTGAATCCAGCCTTACTATGGGCGAGTTCGTCGAGCGCTATCGCCAGTTCTTTCCCCGTTGGCATGACGGCTTCTTCCGTCAGATGGTGAAGGATCGTCGGTTGGATATGAATGCCCATTACCATCAGTACTCGCGCGGACAAAAGATGCAGTTCAACTTGATGCTCGCTCTCGCCGCGAAACCGGAAGTGCTGCTGTTGGATGAAATCACCTCGGTGATGGACGTCTATGCCCGCCGTTATTTCTTGGGTCTGTTGCATCGTTTTTGCCAGGCCGGCCAGACGGTGGTGATGACGACAAATATTATTTCTGAGCTGCAGTACTACACCTCGCATTTGTTGCTGTTGCAAAACGGCAAGATGAAGCTTCAAGGCAAGCTTGATGAAGTGCGCGGCGGTTTTGTGAAGCTGCGTTTCCCTCACGGGGCGACTCATCCTTTGCTCACACGCACGGATCTGCGCTGGGCGGGTGTGAATGGGGACGGCTCAGAGAATTTCTTGTTAAAAAAAGAAACCGCTGATCAGCTGGGCATCGAAGAGCTCTACATCGATCGCCGCGAGATCACCTTAGAGGACATTTTTATCTACCACTACACTGATGCTGAGGAGGCGAGCGATGCGCACGCTGCTTAGTCTCTTCTTTGTCCCTTACTTACGTTTCCTTGGGAAATTCCATCTCTACGCTTTGCCGGTGATGGGGCTGATTTTCCTTCTGCGTATTCCCGAAGTCATGGTGCTGGCACCGATGGTGTACATGTTCGCTCTTTACACCACTATGAACCGTCATCAGTTTAAAGAGAACATTCCGTGGATGCTCGCTACCTTTAATAAGCGCACGTTGGTGCGTTATCATTTGTTTGCGCAGACGTTGGTCATTTTGTGTCAGGCGATTTGCAGCACCATCGTGCTGGTGAGCTTCTTTGTAGTCATGATTCTGGTGGCGCCAGAATCCAGTGACCAAGTCTTACCGGAAATGGGAGCGAGCAAAGGCGCGGGGATGCTGCTGACCAAGGGCATGTCACCGCTGGCGGGCACGAAAGAGCAGATGGTGTTGGCCGTGGTGCTCCTGTTCTTCTTGATCACCATGTACTCACCGGTGGCGCTGAAAGATTATTTGCGCCAGCTCGAAGAGCGCAAAGGCAAAGCGGATAAAAATAAGCAGATGATGACCTGGGCCGCGGGCCTGGCGTTTTCTGCGTGGCTTGTGTACATGAATCCCAACCAGTGGTTGATTCCGCTGTTGAGTTTTATTCTTGTGACGGAAGTGTGTTACGTGGTGTGGATGTTCAATCGCGCCTTCACGCTCTTTCACCCGCGCTACTATTTCCGCGGTCAGCTCGCCGGCGGACTTGCGGTGGTGTTAGTCACCCTGGGTGTCTGGCACGTGTCGTTTCAGCGTTTTCATTTTAGCGAGAGTGCGGAGGCCCGTTTGACGGAGTATGGTTTCATGGGTGGACTTGCGCCGCAGATGTCACCGGAAGAGTTCAGCGTGCTTGCCAATAAGGTGCAAGACCCGAGCTTCATCATGGATATGCTCGATGAGCCGCATTTCAAAAAACAGATCACGAATCGGCAGATCGAGAAATGGGTGATGGAGGCCAAAGAGTTGAGTGTGGCCTTGCGCCTCGTGAAGGCGCTGCCGGCGCCTCGTCTGGTGTGGTTAGATCAGCCGCAGGTGTGGCAGCACTTGGATTCGCTCTTCACCACACTTCATGGGCGCAATCCCGCTTCAGCGTCTTGGCAGGCCAAGAGTTTTGAGCGCCATCTGGTGAATCAGAAATGGCGGCCAAAAGCAGCTGGAGTACTTGAGGGTCGAGGCCCTCTGCAACAGCTGGTGCTTTTGGGGGTGTGGCAGAAACAATCGCCAGATCTTTATCGAACAGCTGTCGCAAAAGAAATCCATCCATTAACACAAAGTCTCCATTGGAGTGAGGGCGCACGCGCTCCAGCGTCGAGGCCCTAGAGCTTTTCACCGAAGTAACTGATGATGTCTTTGCCGTAGGTCTGACCTGCGCGGATGATGCCGTTCACGTGGTTGGTGTCCATCTGTCTCACGCGGGCCCCACTGATCGCTTGAGAAAGTTCCAGCTGATATCTTGAAGGCACAGTGGTATCGCGGGTCGCGATAAAGAGGTAAGCGGCATCTGGCGCAATATTACGAGCGTTGGCGAGTGGGTCGATGGTGATCGCCTGTTGCAACGTCGCTTCGTATTCTTCGTTGGTGCGAATATTTAAGCGTGCTTTGCGGGCATCGCGGATCGCTTTCACATTTTTTTGATCTGAATAGGTCAACACACCCGGAAGATTTCCCGCACCGACGATGATCACGCTGGCACTGATGGCCGGCTCTAGGCCCGCTACAAATGTCGAGAAGAGTCCGCCTTGGCTTGCACCCAGAAGACCAAACTTTCCAGACAGCGTGGCATCGTTTCTAAGTGCCACGATCACCGCCTGCACACTGGTGAGAGCATAATTGAAAGCCTCGTCGTGAGAGGTGAGGTTTTCAATTTCATACTCGGCCGTGGTGTCTTGGGTCACATCTAAGATGAGGGCACGGAAACCGGCGCGGCACAGACTGCTCGCGAAACCCCGCTCCACGCGGCTTTCGCCTAAGATGGTAGGTAAGATCAAAATCGCCGAGGCTTTTTTACCGGCCACGACCTTGGGCGCGTAGGACTTGGCCTTCACTCCACTCAAAGTTTGCACGCGAGGCTCACAGGCGGCGAAGGCACTGGCCTGGAGGAGAGCAAAAATCAAAGCAGCTTTAAAAAATGACATAGATCTTCCTTTAGGAAGACCTACGGATGAAGAGGGTGAAAAGTTACAAAAGGTGAAAAGAAACTAGCGGCGACCTGCAGCATTCTCGAGAATCTGCGACGGTGTGCGGTTTAGGTCTTTGACAACCGAGCTGTCAGACACACCCGGTGAGCAATCCGAAGAATCTTGGGCATTGATGAGTTCGGCCAGTGATGGAATTTCGGTGGAGAGTTTCGCCACATTAGTGCCGTCATTGAGCGCTTGAAAACGCATGCACACAGGATTGAGTGTTGGGTTCACGATGGGCGCACAGCCCTGAGTCCACAAGGTGGTGAGTTGAGCGCTGATCGCGCTGCTGGGCTTGCCTTGTAAACAGTTGGCCTTCACAACCGCGCGGGATTGAACTTGCAGGGCATCCACACGCTCTTTGATATTGGCGTAGTTATCAATGGTGCTGCCCCACCGAAGACTGTCGCGGTAGGTGCGGCTTTCTTTGATGGAGAGTTTTTCTTCTAGATCACACAGCAGCTCGCGGCGTGATTCAGCGGCATGAGTGGCCGTGCTGATAAGAGAGAGAAGAGTGAAGAGGAACAAGATTTTTGAGTTTTTCATGAATCACTTATCGGCAGGCCGGGGAAAAGCTTGAGCGGACTACGCGGCTTTATCGTCCTTGGCCTCAAGTCTCAGCATTTCAATAGCTTCGCCGTGAAGCTGGGACACCCGCCCCTCAGAAAGGCCAATCTCTTGGGCGATCACTGCGATGGAGGCATCGGCGAAGTAGCGGCGCTCGACCACCAGGCGATGCAGGGCCGGCAACGCCGTCATCAATTCATAGACTTCATCACGCTGAAGAATCTTATCAGCGACACCATCGCTTAAATCCTGCGACTCTCCTTCGCTATACGCACGGAGAGTGTCGTGGTCTTCATACTGGCGGATGCGATCGAGATCCAAGCTTTTAAACGGCAAAACCTTGGCGACCTCTTGGCGAGTGGGATCACGCCCGAGATTCTGTTCGAGGGTTTGATGGGCCTTGCGGTAGATTTTTTGTTTGCGACGCTCACTGCGACTCAGCCAATCTTGCCGGCGCAACTCATCGATGATCTCGCCACGGATGCGAAACTCCGCGTAGGTTTTAAAGAGAACATCTCGCTGGGGATTGTAGCGGCGAGCGGCGTCCATCAATCCCATCATGCCCACCACAAAGAGGTCCTCGAAATCGAGAATCTGGTGGGCCCGGTGAGCGTAGTGGCGCGCCCAATACCGCACCGTTGGTACGAACTCTTCGATTTCCTGGGAGCTCAGCTCTGATTTTTTTAAACGAGGCATGACGGCATTCTAGCGGCGAAAGTTTAGCCAACCAAAAACCGTGGGTTAGGCGTTGTTTCAAACGCCCAAAAAACCAGGGATTGCCCAATAACTGTGTGTCTAGGCTTTGATCCCGAGTTTGAGCCCCGTGGAGAAGAGGCTGCGATCCTTCTCTAAGAGTTCACGCCCTCGGGCCTCATCGAACTTCACGACTTTGAAATGTTTCTCAAAGGCTTGATCGTTATTCAGCTGGCGCCACATGACCACGGCACCTGTCGGCAGTTCCGCATCCAAGCGTTGGGCGACTTTTTTCACATCTTCAATGGGAGACCAGTCAAAGATGTTGGAGAGGTTCACGAAATCATAGGTCGCAAAGCTCGCGACCTCGAGCAAAGAGGAGTTGAGCATCTCCGCTTGGAACTCGCGCGGTGGACGCTGCAAGTACAAGGGCCAGGCGTCACGTTTGGTTTCAAGGTAATGACCGAGCATGGCGTGGTGAAGGAACGGGTTTTCCAAAGCGCCCGGACTTTTCAGTCCTTTTTCAATCATGCCGCGGAAGTAGTTCGGGTAGCTGCCTTTGGGCGCATGCTGCACGGCCGCGGGGCCAAACATGGTGGTGAGCATCTCATCACTAAAAAAGAGATCGAAAGACACCGGCCAGTAACGATGGGAGAGCAAGGTTTCCGTCGCCGCCATGAGACGTTTTTCGGAATCAAACATATGCTCGAGCTCTTCTCCGCGCAAAATCAGCGCGCGCCACAGATCGCGCATGCAGCGGAAGAGTGTTTCGAAATTTCCACAAGCATTGAGTCCTTGCGGAGTTTCACTGCCGATGTTCACAATGCTCGGGTCCATGCCTAAGCGCTGGAGCGCTTGGGCCTTACGTTCAATCAACTGCAATTGAGCAGGATTAGGATCAACCAATGTGAGTTTGAGTTCAGGAAAGAGCGTCGCCAGGGTGTAGGCCGTGCAACCACCGCCACCAATCAACAAGGCGTGCTTCGGCTTGTGCGCTTCTACTAATTCTTTTTCGATCAACGGGTCTTCGCGGACCACGGCAAATTGGATGGGGTTGTCCATGCTGCTCATATAAACTCCTGAGGGTCCTTCATCTTAACAAATTTAAAAGGGTCCCCGAAAGGACCCTTTTAAGTTATGAGCATTTAATTTTGTCTTAAACCGCTTCCGCCCACATTTCTGCGTCGGCCAATGCCTGCGGAGAGTGGAGGTATTCAACGTACTCGCCGACTTCCATAATTTCATCGCGGAAAATCGCCACGCGCCAGTTGGCCTCTTCTTGATTCATTTTTTTCGAGTTGGGATCAAGAATGTGAGAGCGCATGATCCACGACAAATCGTCCCAGCGCTCATTGGCTTCGAGACGAAGAATCTTCTTATTTTTCATAAGGTAGTAGTGCGGTTTGCCCATGGTTCACCCTCCTGGTGGTTGGCGCACAATCGATATCCTTCGTTCGTGCTTAATTAAGGGTCACATAGGCCGGGCCGTTGTGACAAGTGGGTGTAAGCATTTTTGAGGCCAACACAAAGTGAGCGAATAACTCGGCAATATCTCTATATATGTAGGGCCAAGAGTGCAGGGGCATTTTGCGTAGTGAACCCTTTTCGGCACCACCCTTTGGGACCACTTGGCCCTCGCCCCGACGGAGCTTCACGTACTTAAGGGGGAGGGCACACTTGGCACGGTTCCTGCTTTACCTAATCCTGAGAACGAGAGGGCCTCTTAGGATGAGAGACCTCGAGACGAATCAGGATGATTCAGACGTACTCAATAAGTTAAAGGCTCAAGGAAGTAGAGTGGAGGCGGAAAAGGAAATACGCTTCTCGGTTCAAGGATGAACCACCCATTTAATCACTGGCAGGATGCTTAACGGATGTAAGGAGATGTCCCATGATCGCTCAAGAAACAACACTGTTCTTCATTCTCTCAGCTCTGCTGCTCGTGAATCTGCTGGTTCCGTACCTCTACCAAAAGAGGTCAGTTACCGTTAGATCGCGCCAAGAATAAAAAATCTAAACTCGTCCCCCCGGAGGATTTGGAAGATTAAACTTTCAAGTCCTCCAACCCTAAAACATCCTCAAAAAACGCCGCTCTTTCTCTCGCCTCATCCACCAAATGAATTTCTAGAATCCATAATCCCGGCACCGGATGGGTGTCGAATTTATTCAATCCACCTTTATGAAAAATCGCGTGAGGGAAATCACCGCAGCGATGACCGGCCGAGCGCATGTCGAGCTTGTAGCCTCGCTCCTTGGCCGCCGCATCGGCGATCTTGTAGAGCTCTTCTCCGGTGAGACCTTTCTCACGCCAGGCCTTCTCGGTGAGTTTGAAAATCTCACGGCTGGCGGCAATCAGCGGATCAGAGCCACCACCGCAGCGATAAGTCTCGCCGTAGTCACCCTCATGGCCCTTCACCACAGGACCGAGGTCCACATAGTAAAGTTCACCCATGCCCAAGCGGACTCCCGGCGCCGATTCCTCGCGGAAGGTGCACAGAGTATTTTTCCCGAAGCGGATTTTACTGGGATGCCACACCTTGCTGACGCCATGGCGAGCGAGGATTTCTTTGCACAGTTGATGGGCCTCGACTTCATCCATTCCCGGGGCGAGGCTATGAGCGAGCTCTTCCACGATCTGGCGGCTGACTTCGCGGGCCTCAAGATAGGTCTTGAGATTAAAGGCTTCACTGACCTGTTCTTCCGGACGATTCACCCGCAACTCCTGACTGTCTCGCCCGGTCAATTCCGGGCTTCTTTCACCGATAAGTTGACTATGAGGAAAGAGGGATTTTTTGTCACTCTCATATTTTTGCTCTTGGTGGGTTGTTCAACGACGCCCCAGGGTAGACATGTGTCTTCCGTTCATCGCAGTCTTCCAAAGACCTGGATCGCCAAATCCAATCCCCAGCATGAGGCCCGCTGTGCCACACCTCGCCAGACAAGCTTTGGAGCATGGTGGTCATTTTGTGAGGGCGGCGCCCACGGCAGTCTCAGCATTTTTAAGGAAGATCGCACCTTGCTCTCGCAGCAAGTGATTCCTTCCACGGATCGTTTGGCCATGGCCAAAAGTGTTTCTGCGCAAAGTACGTGGGTGGAGTGGGAAGGCCTCGTGTGGGTCGGCACGCAAGATGGTCGTGTCTTGGGTCTTGATGCTCAAGGGCACATCAAAAAATCGCGCCAATTCCAGGACAACACTTGGTTCAAGGACATCGCTGTTCTGGCAGATGAACTGGTGGTGCTCAGCGTGCGCTACCAAGACGTGCGTGTTTTGAAGCTGGATGATGATTTGAAAACTACGGGTGAACTGGTGATCAGCGAAGCTCGTCATGAAGCTGAGATGAGCGTGCAGGCCCAGGCGATTTTCATCGCCACTGATGTCGGCTTTCTTGTTGAACTCAATCGCAAGCTCGAGCTCGAGCATCTGTGGCGACTTTCACCGGGATCGGCCCTAGGCCCTATGACAGTGACAGCAGAAAGTGTGTGGGTCGGAAATGAAGAGGGCCGCCTCTATCATGTTCAGCGTGACAGCGAGTTCGTTTCTGTGAAAGTGGGCCAGAGTGCCATCACCACCGCGCCCGTGCTGACACCGCAGGGTGTGTGGGTGGCGCTTGATGAGGAAGGAGTGTTGCGAGTTGTCGATCAGCAACACAAGATTCGTCACAGCGTGCAGGTGCCCATGTCACGCACACTTTTGTCGTTTGAATCGGTTGATTACCAAGGCCACACCTTGCTAGGTGTGGCGAGCAACGGTAGCTACACGTTGCTGACGGGTGATGGTGAGACATTGCTGCAAATTGAAGCACCTGGACGCTCTTTGGATTATCTTTTGAGCGTTAAAAACAACGGAAAAGTGTGGCTCGGGGAGTGGGAACTTGCCCCTACTGAGAAAGATATCGACCTTCGCACAGAGCGAACTCCGGCCTCCAACTCTCGCTAAAAAAATCTTAACATCCACAAGAAGTGTTCCACTCGGGTAATTGCAGAGTGGAATTGTAAGTTATTTTTTCCTGTCAAAAGCGTTTCGCTTTCGAAAGAATCTCACAGTCAAATTATTTTTCGGTGTTTCTACGGAGGGAATACAGATGTCACTAATTAATGCATATCAGGCCGGTGGAATTTTCATGCACTTCATTTTGCTGGTGGGCTTTATTGCTGCCGGTATCGTCATCGAACGTGCACTTGCTCTTTACAAAAATTATCGTCAAGCTCCTGCGGATCTTCGCAACAAGCTTTTGACTTTCATTTCTCTGGGCCAATTCAACGAGGCGAAGGCTTATGTTGAAATGGCAGCTCCCAATACATCTATGGGCCGCGTAGTGAACGCCGGTCTTAACGTTCGCCAAGCCGGCGGCGGTGATGAAGAAGTGCAAGCGCGCATGGACGAAGCCCTCACACAAGAGATCGGTGCTATCGATCGTCGCACAGGCTTCTTGGCCGTATACGGTAACGTTGCAACTCTTCTTGGTCTTCTTGGTACCGTAACAGGTTTGATCGCCTCGTTTACATCTGTCTCAAGTGCCAACCCTGCTGAGCGCTCTCTTATGCTCGGGCAAGGTATCGCTGAAGCCTTGAACACCACGGCTTTTGGTTTGATCGTTGCGATTCCTACGTTGGTAGCTTACGCGATTTACCAAAACCGCACGGACCGTATCGTCGGTGAGTTGACTGAAGAGAGCTCGAAGATCTTCCACGATCTCTTGTTCCGTTCAGAATCTCAGAACATGAACACGAAAGCCTCGGCTGTGAAAGGTCGTGATTCGGTTGCTGCTAGCTTCACACAAGGGAACTAGTCGTGAGCCTCAAGGCCAAAAGAGAGCTTAACAGCGATCTTAACCTCACGCCGTTCATCGACCTTCTTTCAACGTTGGTCTGCTTCCTGCTGATCTCCGCGGTATGGATTCAGGTCGCGTCGATGGATTTGAAGCAGTCTCACGGCACTGACGGTGGAGCCCCCACTGAAACGGCTGCTGT
>JBEIPE010000158.1:0-6815 GCA_040377215.1 Halobacteriovoraceae bacterium | reverse complement strand
GGCCCGCACGCGGACTTCCTCGCCCGCTCAACGAATGTGTTTGATTCTGTCGCGCTAGTAAAAGACTCTGAGATGCACGCGACCTCTTTCGAGCCGCGCCTAGATAATATCCTCACCTCGGCCGATTGGGCGGCAGGCCTCGTAGGTCTCTTGTCAAACGAAGGTCTTCAGCCGCGCGTTCTTCATGGTGATATCAACCAACCCGCCGACTTCGACACTTCCAAAATCCTCTTCCATATCGATAGCGATGTGAATGCTGCTGGCACCATCGCGGCCCTTCGCCGCGCGCTGGCCCAGGGTCAGACCGTGGTGAATTTCCTGGGCGACAATGCCGCTCGCCAATTGGCCGAGAGCTCGCGCCTGTCGGCGTCTTACCACGGCGACAACAAGCGCCAGACACTGACTTACTTCCTCGATGCTCAAGGCCGTCTCGCGCCAAAAGGCACGCCAGGCACAAAATCAGTTGGCCTTGTGGTGGCGTCTCCCATGTTCACTTACGATCTCGGCAATCGCGCTCATGGCTGCCAAGGCATCTTGTACCAAAATGATAAGGTCGTGGGTTACCGCTGCGGTAACTTGATTCAAATCGGCTCGCTCTTCTTTGATGGCTACAACATGAGCCATTACCACGAGATCGATACGCAAAATCACCGCGCCTTCTTGCGTGCTCTCCTCGCAGAACAATCCGTAACGCCAAGTATTGGCGTTTCATTAGAGGCGAAGAAAGTGGCGGCCTTCGCTCGTCGTGATGCTAACATGACCTGGCTCACCGTGAAGACCTCACACAGAAATGCCCAAGAATTCAAATTGAAAATTCAAGCAGCTCTGTTACCAGGAACAGCGGCGAAGTACGAAGTGCGCGATCTCTTAAATGAGACCGTGCAAATTCTCACGGCGAAAGAGCTCACTGAAACGGGCTTCACCTCGTACCTCAAATCAGAAGACAGCACCGTCTTTACGATTAAGAAGAGTGCACGATGAAAGTCCTCGTCCTTTTTATTTTGTGCTTCAATGCTTGGGCCGGTGAACTACGCTTCACTCCGCCCGGCATGACACAAGTGAAAGGACCACACCAGGCCCTCTGGCCAGCAGACCAGGGCAACGGGCTGTTGATGATTTCCATCAACGGCACCGGTGCTGAACCCCAGGGTCTTGTGCCCTTTGGTGAAACCGTCGTCAAAATGGGTTACCACAAACTTGGGATTGATTATCCCAATGGCGTGATCCCCACTGTGTGCAAGCATTCGACGAATCCCCAGTGCTACGACTTCTATCAGCGCGAACTCGTGCTGGGTGAGCAAGTCAGCTATGAGGTGAACATCAATCCGACCGATGCGGTTTTGCCTCGCCTGTTGGTCGCTTTAAAATTCCTCGTACAAAAAGATCCGGTCCGCTGGGGACGCTTTTGGAAAAATAATCAACCGGTCTGGGAGAAAATCGTCCTCTACGGTCATTCTCAGGGCGCCTGTCATGCGGCCTATCTTTCAAAACTTTACAGTGTCCACGGTGTATTTCTCACCGGTGGACCTTTCGCTTACATGCCCCAGTTTGGTTTCGCCCAATGGCCTTCTCTGCCCGGGGCCACCGACCCTAGTCGCTACCTCGCTCTTCTTCATAAAACAGATTATTTCGGCAGCGACGAACATGCTGGCGTGATGAAGTTGTTGGTGGGAGAAGCACGCGGCCAGGTAACAATGATTGGAAATACTCTTGAACGGAATTTTTCAGGCCAAGTGTTTATGAGTCAGCGACCTGAGCGTGATGGCCACAATGCCATCATCATTGATCCGCGCTATGCGGGTGTCTGGGAATCTTTCTTGGCGTCTTTCAACATCATCAAATAAAGACTTTCTACCTTGGTGCGTGCCCAAGGAGTCTTCCGCAAGAACTTCAAACTTGATTTGATGCTCGGCTCGAATTGAAAGCAGCGAATCTCAACCAGAAAACCCAACTCATCCCAACCATAGTGGGCGACTAATTCATTCAAAATGAATTCGAGAGTTTTTCCGTGGAGTGGATCGTTACTCATCTCATAATCCGTGTCACATAGCCCGACGTGAGATCACGGGCACGTAAGTAACTCATTTCTTCATCATCCAGCAGACCGCGAGATTCAATCAAATAAACCGCACGGCCATCCACTGCACCGATAGCACTCATCCAACGATCACGGGCACGTTGCAAAACAGCTTCACGAGAAACGCCTCGTGGAACGCGACTGGCGATAGCAGGGGCGTGAAAGCCAAACTGTGCTGATGAACTCGCGCGTCTTTCATATCCCGCGGTGTACATAATCGTGCAGGCCGACTCACATGATGAGTTCACCACAGTGTTGACCGTTCCGTTCAAGCGTTGAACGCGACTGACAAAGTCTAGCGCCGCATTGATTTCGCCGCCGCCTGAAGACAGCTCAACATTGACGACAGTGTCTTTGGTCAATTCTTTTGAGATTTTCGTGATCAACGAATTGATCGAGCGTGGATTGATATCCCCGCCAAATCGAACGGTGGTTTCAGCATAGGATAAGAGGCTCAGGGAGCTGAGAATCAGCCAGGCAATTTTTTTCATACAACTCTCTAACATCCCTCATGAAATCGCGCCTCACTACCTGTAATTATTATCAAACTTGCCTCTTTGAATCCGGTTCTCTCAAGGTCTTTGACGTGTGGGTTCAAAGCCGCGAAAATGATTCTATGAAGACATCTTTGTTGTTCATGGCCTTGTTGATCACCAGCTGTGGGAGCGGCACTTCCGGCGACGGAAAAACCAAACTCACCCCCGGCGGTAGCGCTGAGGAATCGGCCTGGACGAATGAGTTCATGGACCTGGTGAATGCCCACCGCGCCCAAGAAGGCCTTCGTTCCCTCACTGAAAACGATGAGATGAGCGAAATCGCTGAAGGCCATAGCCTCAAGATGGCGACCGGTGATGTGGGTTTCGGTCATACCGGCTTCTCCGGACGTTGTTCGGCGGCCCGTAGCGCCTTGGGTGGTGGAAACTGGTGTGGCGAGAACGTCGCCCGCGGCCAAAGCACCCCTGCCGCCGTGTTTAATTCCTGGCTTAACTCTCCCGCCCACCGAGATAACCTCGAAAATCCTCGTGCCACCCATATGGGCCTGGGTTTTGCCCGCAACCCTTCGGGCGGGCTTTACTGGACCCAGCTGTTTCTCGAGCGTTAGACCACTTGGCAGTGCGCTGTGCGCTGTGCTAAGTAAGCCTCATGAAAACACCATCTTCTGTGAAAGCTCCCAAGTCTATGAAGCCTACCAAGGCCATCCCTCCGCGCGGTTATATCGATAACAGCAAGAGCACCGTGTATCTCAGCAACCTGAGCTACCGTCGTGACCGTGCCGACATCAAGCGTTTGATGTCTGAGTTCGGCGAAGTGAAATACGTGAAACTCGTCATGGATCCTGAAACGCAAATGTCGAAAGGCATGGCGTTCATTGAAATGAGCAACCCAGCTCAAGCGCAAGCAGCGATCAAAGCTCTCAAGGGGCAGATCATTGATGGCCGTACCATGAAAGCAGCTCCGGCAATTCCAATGGGCGGACCTGTGACTGTTCGTATGGACGCCACTGAGAAAATGGCCGAAGAAAAGAAGCCACGGACGCGCGAGCGTCGTGTCGGTAATTTGAGTTCTTTGCAAGATTACTTGGCGAAGAAGTCGAAGAAAGCCGAGAAGACCGAACGCTTCCCTGGAAAATTCTAAGTCAAAAAAAAGCCTCCGAAAGGAGGCTTTCTTATTTGTGACTCTAGATAAGATCGTCTGTCAGAAACTCCATATTGCGCTCTTCACACACCACTTCATCTTCTTCCGTCGTACTGTCTTCACAGAAAGTGATGGCACTTAAATCAAGGGCCTTCAATTGAGCAGTACTCCAGGCCGCTTCACAGCGCGTGGTTGAGGCCGTGCCAGCGTCAGGCAATCTTGTGACCACACCGTTTTGAGTCAGCTTACCGTCAAACTCGCGAACCGATGACGTGCTTGAGCAATGAAAGTTCGCGAGATCAATTCTTAGCTTCACATTGTACTTTGACGTCGCGAGGACACCATCGCCTAACTCAAAATCAAAATCATCTGACATGCTCACAGTGAAGATGTTGCCGCTCAAGTTGGCCCCAGGCAAACTCAAGGCCTCACGCAGACCTTCAGCCGAAAGGTCGTCGACCTCAATACTCTTATCAACGGTACCTTCGAGTAGATCTCTCTCTTCTACGTATTTGTAGATTTTTGTCCCGTCGACTTTCAAAATCACACTGTACTCATCCGACTTCACTGACTTAAGAGTGACCGTGTAATCCCCCTCTGTATCACCGCTGTAGTAGTGCTCCGTTCCTTTCTTCGACTCGATAGAGACCAAGCCACGCTCGACGCTTAAGGCTGCTTCTTGAAACTGCTCTGGATTGAGTTTGCTTCCTGATGATCCACCCGAACCACCGCAAGAAACGAGCGTAGCAAGTAGGGCCAAAGACATCATCTTTTTCATAAGCATCCTTTTAAAATGGTAAGCGGCGAGAACCTACCCCATTTCTGCGATCTATGGGGTCAACCGTGGAGAAATTACGGTTGCACCAGTAAAACTGAAGTAAATCTGGGTATTTATCAATTTTTGCGAAGGATGAATTTCGGTTAAGCTCATGACAAAGGAGATAACTATGAAATGCCCCAGTTGCAAAGAGACCAGCCTCGTGATCTCGGAGAGAAAAGGTATCGAAATCGATTATTGCCCGGACTGCCGAGGGGTTTGGCTGGATCGCGGTGAGCTCGACAAAATCCTCGAGAAATCCAAAGAAGAGGATCGCCCACAACAACAAGACAGAGATCGCGACCGTGACAGAGATCGTGACCACGACCGTCGTCCGTCTTCGTCTTACGATCAAAGACCTTACAAGAAGAAGAAATCAATTTTCGAGGAACTCTTCGACTAATTTTTACCTACCTATGCCTCAAGGCTTCGACGGCCTGGCATATCCTTGGCCATGTATCACTGTCCCATGGGATACGCCTTCCCATGGGATTTTTATTTGTCATGAGTCTGATCGCCTCTGTTTATGCCCAACCCGTTACTGTGGCGGTGGTTGAGCAGGGCAAATACATGGCACAGGCAGCAGGCTGCCTCAACTGCCACACAGCCGATCGTAACGCTCCCCTGGCCGGTGGGGTGAAAATCGCGACGCCTTTTGGAACTTTCTACGCTCCGAATATTTCTTCTGATCCGAAGTTTGGAATCGGCAGCTGGAGTGATGACGATTTTGTTAAAGCGGTCAAGCGCGGGATATCACCGAAGAATCAATACTACTATCCAGCGTTTCCCTTCAGCGCGTACACCAAACTCACTGATCGCGACGTGCTCGCCATTCGTGCTTACTTAAATACTCTCGCTCCGCAAGCTGTGGCTTCGAAGCCGCATGAAGTAAGCTTCCCTCTCAATCAGCGTAAGCTGATGTACTTCTGGCGCAAGCTCAACTTCAAACAAAAATTTCTCACAGCGGGTGAAAAGCGTACGTTCAAGTACCAGGGTGAGTTCCGTCCGAAGATTGCAAAGACAGAAAGTTGGAATCGTGGCGCGTACCTTGCCGAAGCCGCCTTTCATTGTACTGAGTGCCACACGCCTCGCAATAAGCTCGGTGGTCTAAAAACCAGTCAATGGATGGCAGGAGCACTGTTCGACGGCAAGGAGCTCGCGGGCAATATTACGCCACATCTTGAAACTGGTCTCGGTCTGTGGACGACGGATGACTGGGAGCTATTTCTTACCTCCGGCGAGACACCCGATGGCGGCGAAGTCAGCGGGGACATGTACCGTGTGATTCGAGGTGGGACTGCCAAGCTCACCGGTGAAGACCGCGCGGCCCTCATTGAATATCTACAAAACATTAAATCAGTTAACCGTAAAATGGAGACACCTCAATGAAACATTTAATCCTGGCCTGCTTGCTTGCATTCGTAAGCTTCGCTCCAAAGACCTCTATTGCCGCCGATGATGTTCGCGAGCTCAAGGTCGTCATGGAAGAGATGGGAACCATTTTCAAGGCCCTCGGAAAATCAGTAGCGCAGGGTAAAGTCGGCGCTCCTGAATTGGCGAGTGCTCGCCAGCTCGTGAAACTGGTTGAAGAGTCGGCCACACTCCTTCCCGATCTTTCGAGTTTCCCAAACCGTGCCGCCGCGACACAACGCTACCTCGATCTTACGGCACAGTTACTCGCGGTCATGAAAGACGCTGAGGCGGCCATTTCTCGTGCCGACGCTGCAGCGGCATTGGACTCTCTCGAGGCAGCTAAAGAGCTGCGTACCCTCGGGCACGACGAGTTTAAGCTCTAGGTTTCTGGTTTAAGAAGATTTGGGTCATCGCCCCGGCGGTGATGGCCCAAAATGCTGAACCCACTCCAAACAAACTCAGTCCTGAAGCCGCGACCGCGAAAGTGATGAAGGCGGCTTCTTTGTGGCGCGGATCCTCGAGAGCATTCTGTAAGCAGTTCGCCGTGGTACTGAGAAGTGCAAGCCCAGCGATCGCAATGACCATCTCAGCTGGGAAAGCGGCAAAGAGCGATGTCACCGAGCCCGCCATAATCCCTACCAACATATACAAAACACCAGACACCACACCGGCAACATAACGTTTGTCACGATCCTCATGAGATTCAGGGCCCATGGCGATAGCGGCCGTAATCGCCGCGAGATTAATCGCGAAGCCACCGAAAGTGGCCGTCAGAAGATTCATCAAGCCAGTCCATGTCATCAAGCTTGAGACAGGAGCATGAAAACCATTGGCGCGCATGACGGCGAGGCCCGGAAGATTCTGTGAGGCCAT
>JBEIPE010000239.1:0-4520 GCA_040377215.1 Halobacteriovoraceae bacterium | reverse complement strand
GGGCGGAATAATTTTTTCCGGTGAAAAACATTTCGGTGGCTTTGGCGTGTCCAACGGCACGAATGAGGAACCATGCTCCGCCATCTCCGGGTACTAATCCTACCTTCGTAAACGTTTCGGCAAAGACCGCTGTATCAGCGGCCACGCGCAAATCCCCCATGGCCACGAGATCACATCCTGCACCGACGGCAGCTCCTTGCACCATCATGATGAGTGGCTTCTTCAAACGAGCAATTGCTAAAGGAATTTGTTGAATGCCTTCCATGTAACGTTCACGCAATTCATTGGCCTCACCAGCAAACATACCGGTGCGATCTTTCATGGCCTTCACATCACCACCTGCACAGAAATTTTTCCCGTGAGCTGCGATAACCACCACACGCACCTGGCGATCCTTGTTAGCAGCATCAAGTACAGCAGGAAGGTCCACCACCATGCTCTCTGAATATGCGTTGCTCGCTTCTGGGCGATTAAGCCATACCCACAAAACATGGCCTTTCATTTCGGTCTCGATATGCTCGTGAGCAGTTTTCATACAACTCCGGTATTCAAGTAAGCGCGCAAGAATTTTGAAGCGGTGTCTTTGCCGACTTTATTGAGAATGAAGCTTGAGGCCGCGACGAGTTTATCCAGATCCACTCCGGTCTTAAGACCCAGAGAATGGCAGAGGTACCAGACATCCTCCGTGGCGACATTACCAGTGGCGCCTTTGGCATAAGGACAACCGCCTAAGCCTCCCGCCGAGGCATCAAACGTCGTGATGCCGGCTTCAATACTTTTAAGGATATTTGTCAGTGCCATCCCGCGAGTATCATGAAAATGCATCGCAAGCTTAGAAACCCCAAACTGCGGTACGAGAACTTTGAGGCTCTCTTCAACCTGCTTAGGCGTTGCGATGCCGGTGGTATCGCCAATTGAAATTTCGTACACATCCATTGCCATGAAGTCTTCAATGACTTTCACAAGCTTTGCGAGTGGAACTTGCCCTTCATATGGACAGCCGTAGGCGGTTGATACATAGGCGCGCACACGTAGTCCATGTTTCTTAGCCTCAAGGGCCACAGGGCGCATGCGATCAAATGTCTCAGCAACGGTGGCATTCACATTTTTTTTTGCAAAGGTGTCTGAGGTGGCCGAGAAAAGTGCGATCTCTTTGACTCCCAAAGCGAGGGCATCATTGAGTCCATGCATATTCGGTACGAGGCACGGATAGCTCACTCCCGTCTTGCCCAACTGATCACGTACGCGGGTATAGAGTTCCTGAGCATCCGCCATTTGGGGGATGGCCGGCGCTTTCACAAAGCTGGTGGTCTCAATGGTTTTGAGACCCGTCTCACTCAAGAGTCGAATGAATTCGAATTTATCATCTGTTGAAAGAATACTTTTTTCATTTTGCAGGCCATCACGTGGCCCGACTTCTACGATGCGAATCATTCAAGCTCCGCGAGGGCCATGCCCCCTTGAACAAGATCTCCTTCTTTAAAAAGAATCTTGCGAACTTTGCCGTCTTTATCGGCCTTAATGGCATGTTCCATCTTCATGGCTTCAAGCACCAGCAAGGTTTGGCCTTTGATTACAGCTTCGCCAGTTTTCACTAGCACCTTAAAGACTTTGCCTGGCATAGGAGCATTCAATCCGCCTAAGACTGCCGCTTTCTTCTTTGCCCCTGCTGTCACATCAGCAATCTCAGCATCAAGACCACATCCCGAAACAAGACCCGAGGTAACTTGCAAGCGGTGCTGGACACCTTGAGCGTCACGAAGAACAACCGTGTCGCCAGATCGTTGAATGAGTTCAAAACTGTGAGAGCTTCCAGCCCACTCAAAACTGACTTTCTCAGCAGAAATCGCATTTACATCTACACTCACGGCCGTTTGATTTAACAGGAGATTACGTTTCATACTAATTCCTCAAGCCAGACAGGCTGGTCCATGGATTCGTCGTCGCCACCCCATCACTACTCGCTGCTGGCTTGGTGCCCGCCAATAAATAAGCCGCCACGTGCACCGCAAACTCTTTACTCTCTGCAGGTAAAGGCTTGAGCGACTCGCCGTGGTCTGGAATGAAATGGGTATGCGTTTTACCAGCTTTGAAATCGCTATGGCGCAAAAGTCGGCGCAAATAATCGCGATTAGATTTCAGACCTGCAAACACCACTTCATCCAATGCCACCAGCATCTTATTGATGGCTTCTTCGCGTGTGGGTGCCCAAGCAATGAGCTTTGCCAGCATGGGGTCGTAGTTCACTCCCACCACACTACCGTCGACATAACCACAATCTAGGCGCACATCTTTCAAAGTGGCCGTACCAATCTTCTTGATCGTCCCTACCGTTGGCAAAAATCCGTTATCCGGGTCTTCCGCACAAATTCGGCATTCAATGGCATGCCCATTCTGACGAATATCAACTTGCTTAAGATTGAGCTTCTCACCCGACGCGACTTGAATCTGCAAACCGACCAGATCAAATCCAGTTACCATCTCAGTGATCGGATGCTCCACTTGAAGACGTGTATTCATTTCCAAGAAGTAAAATTTCTGATCGGCGCCCATAATGAATTCAACCGTACCCGCTCCGCGGTAGTTGATACCTTTGGCAATCTCTACTGCCGTCTGACAAATCGCTTTTTGCGTTTCAGCCGACAAACGTGGCGCTGGCGTCTCTTCAATCACTTTCTGATAACGGCGCTGAATAGAACATTCACGCTCGAAGAGATGAAAATGCTGTCCATGAGTATCGCTCATGACCTGCACTTCAATGTGGCGTGGCTCAGTCACATATTTTTCAATAAGGACGGCATCATTGCTAAATGCCTTCGCTGCTTCACTCTTGGCACTTGCCAGGGCCTCAAGAAATTCGCTCTCAGCGTGCACGATACGCATGCCTTTGCCGCCGCCGCCGGCCGAAGCCTTGATCAGCACAGGAAAGCCAATTCGCTTCGCTTCCCCTGAAAGGAAAGCTCCATCTTGATTGCTGCCATGATAGCCAGGGATCATCGGCACATTGTATTTCTCAACAGCAATTTTCGAACCAATCTTATCGCCCATCAAACGAATGGCTTCCGCTGTTGGCCCGATGAAAATCAGGCCTGCTTTCTCAACGGCTTCGCAGAATCCCGCATTTTCAGACAGAAAACCGTAGCCCGGATGAATCGCATCGGCTTTCGTACTTTTGGCGACTTCAAGAATCTTCGCTTGATTCAGATAAGTTTCTTTCAGCGTACCAGTTCCCAGGCAGTGAGCTTCATCGGCCATCCATACATGGGGCAATTTCGCATCATCATCAGCGTACAACGCAACGGTCTTGATTCCCATGGCACGTGCACTTTTAATCACCCGCACGGCAATCTCACCACGATTGGCAATCAGAATTTTTTTGATCTTCATGCTTTCACCCACTGAGGTTTATCTTTTTCCAGCAAAGCCCGCATGCCTTCTTGCCCTTCAGCTCCGATACGAATCTTCGAAATACGACGACAAGTCTCGTCTTCTACTTCATGAGATACACGCACACGAAACACCAATGATTTGGCAGCTCGCGCGGCTTCAGGACCAGCGGCAAGGAAACTTTTCTTCACGGTTTCAATAGTTTCATCGAGCTTTTCGGCAGGAACCACTTGATGAACCAAGTTCATGCGCAAAGCAAGTTCCGCGCCAAAGCGTTCGCCTGACAGAAACCAAGCGCGTGCTTGTGACTCACCAATCTTGGCGATTACATAGGGCGAAATCACAGCTGGCAATAAACCTAAACGTGCTTCAGTGAAACCAAACAATGCCTTATCTGTTGTGACCACATAGTCACAGCAAGAAATCAGTCCTGCTCCGCCACCCAAGGCATGGCCATTCACCCGACCTATCACTGGGAAAGGCATTTCATTCAACGCGCGAAACATCGCAGCGAGCTTCTTCGCGTCTTTAAAATTTTCTTCTTCCGTCCATGTCTTCATGGAGCGCATCCAATTCAAATCAGCGCCAGCACAAAACGAAGCGCCTTCCCCTGTGAGCACCATCAGGCGCAACGGCTTCTTCGCCAGTTCTGCAAAGAGCACTGTGGCTTCTGCAATCAATTCCGCATTGAAGGCGTTGTGCACATCCGGACGATTCATCGTCACAGTCGCCACGCCATTTGATTCTGAGAGTTTTAAGTACTGCATGCTTACATCCTGAACACACCGAATTTGGCATCACCAAACTCGCGATTGTGTCCTGTAGAGAGGCAAAGTCCGAGCACATCACGGGTCTGGGCCGGATCAATCACACCATCATCCCAAATACGCGCACTTGAGTAGTAAGCCGAACCTTCGCGCTCATATTTCTCAAGGGTCGGACGTTTAAATTCTTCCAGTTCTTTTTCATTCATTTGCGGCTTGCCTGAAAGCTTCAGGCCATCTTGCTTCACTGTCGCGAGAACATTCGACGCCTGTTCACCACCCATCACTGAGATGCGGGCATTTGGCCACATGAACAAGAAGCGTGGACCAAAAGCGCGTCCGCACATGCCGTAGTTACCTGCGCCGAAT
>JBEIPE010000305.1:0-3478 GCA_040377215.1 Halobacteriovoraceae bacterium | reverse complement strand
GCAGGCCGCGAGCATGGCCGCACGGCAAGCGTACTGGTGCATGGCGCTCTTAACGCTTGAGTTACACGCGCTATCGAGTGGGTAGAAGAAATACTGCACGTTGATCTTGCCAGCGTAACGACGCACCAACTGGGGCATCTGCTCGGCGACAACTTTACAGAAAGGGCACTGGAAGTCCGAAAACACAGACACGCGAATCGGAGCGTCAGCGAAGTTCGGCGTGGATGAGTGAATCAAGAATGGCGACGCTGGCTCTGGATCACCGTAGTCGGCGAGAGCGTTGTACTGAGTCACCACTTGCGTTGAGACGTTCGCAAGCTTTGTGGCGCGACCTGCTGTGTACTGGCTCAAGGCCACACTACTTGCCAATGTAATCGCGAGCCAAATGCCGGCGACTTTGACATCCGGAACCCACGAGTTAATGCCTTTCTTCCAGAAGAGGGCCGCTGCGATCCAGCTCAATACGTAATAGACAGTACAGACTGGGCAGAGGCCACCCAAGGCCACCAAAGAAAAACCGAGCAAGAACAAAGTGCCAATAGCGTTGTACTTTGTGACAGCACTGGCCGTGCGCTCGTAAGCTTCGGAAGCAAACAGTGACGCGCCGATGAGGAAGAGACCATTAAGTAAGCCTAAGAATGCGATGGGTACACCTGCGAGCGATGCCACTTTCGAGTGAGTCGCTACGTCGCAGTTCCAGAAAGCTGAGACGTCACACAAAGTACTCGCGCCGCCGAGGCCCGATGGATAAAGCGTGTCGTAAAAGTGAGTGGTGAGATAAATCCCGGCGGCCGCCATCAGAACAGCGTTCAAGATGTGGAGGGCATGCATGCCCGTGATGCCTTGGAGGGTGAGACCTTTTTTATCCATGGAGCTTCCTTTGTTGCTTACTATTGTGCCAGCGGGACATAGAGATTCCAAATGCGTTGTGGCGTCTTGTCCCGACGATAACTTGGATATTTTGTGTTACAGCAGGTGCAAACACCCGAGTCGCTTACTTTGATAGTGGGAAACTGAGCTTTCAGTTGGCGATAGGCCTCGGCCACGAGATCAAAACGCAGAGTTCCATCGGCCTTCTTTATCACTTCGCCTCGTGGAAAATGCGCGCCGAACTCACTCGTGACTTCAAAACAGCAGGCACGAATGCACGGGCCAATAAAAGCTTCTGTCGGTCCAATTTTTTGCACTTCGAGAGCGGTCAGAATCCCACCGGCCAATCCACGCCAGCCGGCATGAAGCAAAGCTGAGCCTTGGGTACCTTCAATGGCCACAGGCATGCAGTCGGCAGTCTTAATCGCTAGCGTGGTGCGGTCATGGGCCACAATTCCATCGGCCTCTTGTTGAGAGAGATCGGGAGTCTTCGCTTCGAGCACTTTCACCGAATGGGTTTGGTGAACATGGGCGAAAGTTATCTCCGGTTTTTGATCAAAGGCGCGAAACCAACCGTGAGAGAGCTTTTTCTCAAACAGCAGGCTCATATCAGATCGACCACTTGCTGCATGGGTGACGGTAGTGGGGCCTCAAAGCGCAGCTGCTCACCAGTAATAGGATGTTTAAACCCAAGAACGCGGGCGTGGAGCAATTGATATGGCCACTCTTTAACCAAAGCGACAATTTCTTCCGGCATGCGCGCCATCTGATGAGTGACTTCAGAGTAAAGAGGATCACACACCACCGGCGTCTGAAGAAACTGAGACGCATGCACACGAATCTGATGAGTGCGACCAGTTTCGAGACGGAATTCCGCGTGATGGATGCGATTGTTGCTGCTCTTGAGCATCTTGAAATGGGTGATGGCTTTTTTGCCGCCTTTGATGAGGCAGCTTTGTTTTTGTCGGTGCGCGGGATGGCGACCAATAAACGTTTCGATTTTCCCGGCCTGCATTTTGGGCTGACCCCATAGCACAGCTTCATAGGTGCGCTCGATATCGTGGGCCGAGAAAAGTTGCACGAGACCTTCGTGGGCCTTTTGCGTTTTCGCGACGACCATCACACCTGAAGTTCCAAGATCTAACCGATGCACGATGCCCGGGCGCTTTTCTCCGCCGATGCCCGCAAGATCTGGGCAGTGATAAAGAATAGCATTCACGAGAGTTTTATCAGGGTGGCCAGGAGCTGGATGCACGCAAAGCCCGGCGGGCTTCACAATAATAATGAGATGCTCGTCTTCAAACAGAATATCTAGGGGAATATTCTGCGCCACCAGCTCAGTCGTGATGACCGGGGGAATCTCCACTTCGATCTCAGTATTGGCCGCCGGCATTTTATTTAATGAAAGCGCCTTGCCGTCTACCGTGGTGATGTTTTCGTCATCAAAAAGACGTTTGATGGTGCTGCGAGAGAGATCAGGAAGTTTCGCGACTAACCAATGATCAAGACGGCGATAGGTTTCGCGGTCGGCTTCAGAGACGATAATAATCCGCGCGTCGACCTCAGAGACTTCGGTTTCCGCGTCACTCATCTACTTGGCGCCCTTCAGACGCTTGATGTGATGAAGGTACGATGTGGCGACCAAATCAGGATTCAGCTTCAACACTTTCGCCAGTTGGGCCACGAATCCACGGGTGTACACGTCGGCCGGAAGCTTAGCGATGTTATCGTTCTCAATGGCTTCAAGGTGAGTGCGCGAAATGCGAGTCATCTCAACCAGGCGGGCCATGTCGACATTTTTGTATTCACGAATCTGGCGCAAGTAGGGGCCAGTGAACTCCGTCGATTGCTCGATCTTTTGCTCCATGGCCGGATCAACACTGTAATCCAAGCTGAACTTTTTAAGCGCTTGCACTTTGGAGACTTTCGCCTCCTGGAGGTTCGAGCCGTAGTCTTCGTATTGGAAGTTCGGACGCGCTTCTTGCGCCGGCAATTGTTTGTCTTTGAAGTCATCGTTACGAATAGGAGCAGGTGCTGGACGCTCCATCACGTGAGGCGAAGCGGCTGAATCTTCGAATGGGTTCCGTGGAGCGTGATTGAAGCCGCGCACACGATCATACTCACGACGTTTTTCTGGGAAGCCCAAAATCGCATAGGCTTCTTCGATCTGATTCAAAATGGCATCGCACTCAGCTTGGGACATCAATGAGTACAAGGCGACCGAGTCACCTGAGTAGGCATTGCGTGCACGTGTGTAGGCGCGCTCGATTTCTTGTGGAGTGGCCCCCATACTGATCTCGAGGACTTCGTAATAGTTTTTCTTTTCCGTATCCATGCTCAATTCCTTTTAAGCGACGCCGAGAAGACGGTGGACGATGCGATCGAAGTGGTGAACCAGCTTCGAATTCGGAAACTCCATAAGGAGTGGTTTGCGTTTTTTCACAGACTGCCAAACAGTGGCATCGTGATCGAGGTAGCCGACGTAGTCCATCTCAATTCCGAAGTAGCGACGGCACACACTCTGGATAGAAAAACCGATGTCGATGTCAGCTTGGCTGCGCACTTGGTTCAAGATGAGAGACGGCTGGAAGCGCGCAATCTCTTGGCG
>JBEIPE010000230.1:0-4705 GCA_040377215.1 Halobacteriovoraceae bacterium | reverse complement strand
GATCATAAGAGCTGGCTCTTTGGGGCGAGTCTGGTGATGCTGACGGTGACTTTTTTTGTGCGCCGTTGGGCCGCCAATCAGCCCTGTCCGATTGATGCCCGTGAGGCCTGTGAGCGCACTAAAAAAATGAGTGGCGTTATCTTTTGGGGTGCCGTGGGGATCAATCTCTTTGGTGTGTTTTTTACGTACGTCTTACCTAGAATTCTCTATGAGTCTTGAAGCTGAAAGTGATGAAGCTTTGATGAGAAGAGTCCAGGGGAATAATCTCTTGGCCTTTGAAGTGCTCTACCAGCGCCATCATAAACGTCTGTGGAATTATCTCTCTCGTCGTGCCCCGCAAAGAGCTGAAGATCTTTTTCAAGAATGTTTCGCTCGGCTGCTTGAGCGTCGTGATCAATGGAACGGGAATCCTTTTCTGCCCTGGCTGCTGGTCATGGCCCGCCATCTGATGATTGATGACTTTCGTAAAGAAAGAACACGTCGCCATGAAGAGCTCACTGAAATGGCGGCAACTCCCGCCAGTGATATGGATGAATGGCTTGAAGGTGTTCCAGCAGAAACCCAACGGCTGATTCGTGATCACTACATCGCTGGATTCTCCTACGAGGAGCTCGCCATGAAATACCAAACCACTCCGGCAGGACTGCGCCAGAAACTGAGCCGCGCTCTGCGATCTCTCAAGAAGGAGCATGCATGAACACCCCAATGCCTCCCAAGCTATCTGAAAAAATTCTGAGCTATGCTCAGGTTGAACTCTCGCCACGGGCCACGCTTATTCGTTTTTATTTGGTCATGCTCATCGGGGCGATGATCACTTTGATTGTCTGCCCACAGTTTGGCGTGGGGAATGCGCAGGACGGGCATGGTTTGATTCCTCATGGGGTCATGCCTCATGGTGATATGTACTGCGGTGCTTTTTGCAGCGCTCTTTTTGTAGGAGTGGGAACATTCTGTTCGGTTATGGCGCTCAGTCGAGCTCAGTGGCGCTGGATCTGGCGTCATCACTTCTGGGTGACTATTCCACCGGTCGCCAGTGCCTTCTTTATTTTGATGCTGGTGAAGGTGGCGGGTAATTACACCGCCATCCATGAAACCCCGAGCTATTATTTTGGCTGGCTGATCACCGGGCCCGTGACTTGTTGGCTCATCCTTCGCACAATAAAGGTGGTTAAACCCATCTAGCGAAGGATCCCGTATGCAGAACATTAAGACTCGTGCTCTGGCCTTTTATGACCAGCATGAAATGCGCGTGAACTTAAGTTTCTTCTTGGGTGGATTTGTCTTCGACGTCATCACACTTTCAAGCATCGATGACCTCTTTTCCGTCGTTCAGCAGATTCTTTATCTTTTCATCGTGGGCTTCTTGCTCACATCAGAATTCTTGGTCACGGCCCAGAAGTGGAGTGTCCCAAGCTGGTTGGCGAAGCCTTGGGAGTATCGCAGCGCTATCGTGCATTTCTTCCTCGGGAGCTTGCTCAGTATCTATTCACTCTTCTTTTTGAAGAGCGCCTCAATTTTTTCTTCATTGATGTTCGTCGGTCTCCTTATGGGCATCATGGTCGCCAATGAAATGAAAAACGTGCAATCCCGCGGCGACACCAAGATTGGTCTCTACGTGGTCTGCTTGTTTTCTTTCTTTAGCATGATGATCCCGGTGGCATTGGGTTTTGTGGGCTGGATTCCTTTTCTACTTTCACTCGCTGCCACAGGAGTGGTGCTGTGGGGAGTTTATAAATTCTTGATGAAGCAAGTAGGGGACGCAGAACTCTTGAAGCGTCACCTCGTTGTTCCTGGCGCCACAGTCAGTGGACTCTTCCTGGTGTTTTATCTGTTGGGCTGGATTCCACCAGTCCCGCTGGCCGTTGAAGAGATGGGTATTTATCACGACATTCAAAAAAGGGATGGACGCTATTTCTTATCCCACGAGAACCCTTGGTACAAACCTTGGAACAACGGTGATCAAGACTTTGCCGCTCGGCCTGGTGATAAGATTCATCTTTTTGCCAAAGTTTTCTCACCTGCTCGCTTCGACGACACCGTGGTTTTGCATTGGCAAAAATTCAGCGTGGCGGATGGCTGGCAGACCACTGATAAAATTCCTCTACGTGTGACGGGTGGGAGAGTCGGCGGTTATCGCGGCCATGCTTCTAAAGGGAATTACACTCCGGGCGACTGGCGAGTGGCGGTTGAAACGACGGATGGCCGTGAGATCGGACGCATCCCTTTCAGCATTACGGTGAGCGATGAGTTTGGTCAGCGTCAGTTTGAAGTAGAAGAGCGTTAACTAAAACTCAGTCTGCTTGAAGAGTTCGATTAAATCCAAGGCCTCTTTACGTTTCTGTTTGAAGGTTTGGATTTGCTCCGGTGTGAGTTCTCGACAAAGGTCTTGCATCATCTGGACCACTGTCTCTTGATCAAGGCCGGCATCGAGTTGGTAATTTTCAAAAGACGCTAGGACTAAACGTTCTTTGTCGGCCGCAAAGGCCGTGCTGCTAAGAATATCTTTCAATTTTTGGTGGAGCAGTTGGCGTCGTGCTAAACGGGCCAGCGTACGGCGTTTGATTTCAGGCAGATTTCGTTGCAGCACTTTTTCTTGGGCCGGTGTGGTTTCTCCAAAAAAGAATGTGACTCGTTTGGCGACACTCTCGACATCCTGCTTTTCACTCTTAGCTAGAATCTCAGCATTCTCTTTTTCCATTTTGGCGAAAAAGTGGGCCCGTTGTTTGGGGTCAAGAGTGACAAGATGTTTGGCCAGCAATCCTGAGAATGCGTAGGCAATCCGACGGTACTCGACGGCAATCTCTTTCCAGAGCGCAGGGAAGGTGACCACCTTCGTAGGATCAATCTTGTTCACAAGCGTGACAAGATTTTCGAGATGAGGTTTCTGGGACTCTAGTAATTGCGTGACATCACCTTCCAGAACTTTCTTCTGTGAGCGGTAAAGGTCGAGCTTAGAGCCTGTTTCGATCTCAATAATGTTATCCAGCTGAGTCACCGCCAAGCGTTGAAAGGCGCAGCCTGAGATAAGAAACATGAGGGGCACAGTTAAAAATTTCATAACCTAAGTGTAGCAATCCTCAAGACAGCAAGAAAGGTGAGAAGATGTTTGATCGGGTAATTGTCAAAGGGCCGTTAGCGGCAGGATGATAGCTGCATGATGATTCTAATCGCTCTTCTTTTCAGTTTCCAAGTTCGCGCTGACATCGCGCACCCCTCTCGCCGGAGCACGCCCAGCTACTATGCTGAGGCCTACGGAGATCTCACGGCCAAAGCCGTCGGAGCTATTCATCCCTGGCCGGTGACGGTGCTATCTATTGGCCACACCAATGCCTCTTACCAAAACTACGGCGGCCAGCCTTATTTCCATCATGGTCTTGATATTCGCGCCAATGCCGGTGAAGACGTTTTTGCCAGCGCTGGTGGCAAAGTGGTGAACATCGAGAACTACGCGTTTGGGGAGTTGTACTGGGAAGTAGCGATTCTCGATGATGATGGCTTCTTGTGGCAGTATCACCATGTTGATCGCAACAGTATTCCTGCGGCCATTCATGAGGCCTTTAAAAATGGCGGTCGCATTGCGGCCGGAACAAAAATCGGTAAAGTGGTTAGCTGGCCCATCACAACTTATGGTGAGCGCTATCACCACATTCATCTCAATATCCTGGACGGCCAACGTCGCTACGTGAGCCCGTTTATGTTCCTCGATCCTCTTGCCGACACTGTGGCGCCGGTTATTCAGCGCATCGGTCTGTTAAAAAATGGTCGCGAAGTTCGTGGCAACAAAATCAGCGGCAGCTATTCGCTTTACGCTGAGATCACCGATTTGATTTTGCATGATAAATTCCTCGTGCCTCCGCACCTCTTGCAAGTGGAAGTCGACGGCGCACCCGCACGCACTGTGTGGAATTTTGAAATGCTTCCTGGGGGCGCGGATGAAGAAGCTCAGGTCGACAAATTCTATGTAGCGAGTATGGTGTGCGGGAACTACACCTGCCGCAAACCCATTATCGATTTGGGTTTTTTAAGCAGCTTTCCCACCACTCCAGGGAATCACACTGTGCGAGTGCGTGCCTGGGACTTCGCGGGCCAAAGTATCTCGCAAGATTTCCAGTGGTTAGTGGAGTAGGAAGGCGCATTAAACCCTTTCTTAAACACGTCTTTTAGGGGTATTCCTGTGGGATGAAAAACATCCTACGCCCCCTAGGTTTTCTCCTTCTTTCCCTCACTGCGACTGCCGCTGAAGTGACCGTTTCAGGTCTTTCATCCGGCGGTTATTTCGCCAACCAATTCCATGTCGCTTATTCGTCAAAAGTCAGTGGCGCAGGCGTTTTGGCCGGCGGCCCTTTCTACTGTGCACGCGGCAGTATGATGGATGCTCTTAATCGCTGCATGGACACCGCCAATGGTGCCCCCACTGTGCAAGATTCTATGCGTGAGGCCACTCGCCTTGAGCGCGAAGGCAGCATCGACAACTTGGACAATCTCAAAAGCTCAAAAGTTTATTTGCTGTCAGGAACTGCTGATCGCACCGTTCTTCCCATCATGATGCAACGTCTGCGCGATCTCTACCAGGCTTGGGGCCTTAAAGCCGCCAACATGACAGTGGTGGATCGCATGCCTGTGGGCCATGCGTTTCCAACCGTCGATTTCGGTAATGATTGTGCCAATCCTTCGGCGAGCCCTTACATTTCAAGCTGCGGCCGTG
>JBEIPE010000123.1:0-8101 GCA_040377215.1 Halobacteriovoraceae bacterium | reverse complement strand
CAGCTATGAAGCACCCACTGCGAAACTGCTGTTCGAGCAGAAGAGCTGCAATCAACCCATCTTCGATCGATTTAAAATGAATATGGAAAAGTTGAACCGTGTGCCCAAAGTTCACGGAGGCAAGTCAAACCTCCAGTACACTCTTAACGGGAAGTCCTATAAAGTTCGAGATAAATCCCGTACTGGTGTGGGTCTACTCAAACTCCCTGAAGAAATTCGTCGAATGAAAATTGAAGAAGCCTTGGCCTGTAAGACGACTAAATCGACTTAATTTTAAATGGCGGCGGATTCATAAAATCACGATAGGTGCGCACGGCACCCTCAAGACGCACTTTTTTTAGCAATTCAAAATCAACGTCGGCCATTACTACAGCACCCTGACTCCAGGGTCCTTCGGCGAGAATGCCGTTGGCAGGAAAAGCCGGATCGCAGGGAGCGAGAATCGCCGCACTTCCCACAGCACTTTCATCAATTCCCCAAGGCTTCAGCGAGCCCACGAGAGGTGCGTGCACCACGAAGAGTTGATTTTCAATGGCCCGTGCGAGGGCACAGGTGCGTACGCGATGAAAGCCATCATCTTTCTCAGTCCAAGAAGGACAGAGAAGTAAATTGATGCCGGCTTTGACGGCGGCGCGGGTGAGTTCGGGGAACTCTACATCGTAGCAAATCGTCGTCGTCAGTTTTCCTTGAGAGAAATTCACCACCGCCAACTCTTCGCCGGCCTTGATATCAGGTTCAGACGGGATGAGATGAATCTTGTGCTGAAGAATGATTTCACCGCTCGGTTTAAACAAAGCGGCAGTATTGGTTCCGATGTTATGAGTGCCCGCCAGAATGATCATGCCGGTACGACGAGCTTCGCTTTGAAATAAATTTTGAAACTCACCCGCAAACCAGCTCTTAAAACCAGCGTCGTTCTCCAGTGAGAGCGACATGTATTCTGGAAAAACCACGAGCTCGGCGTTTTGGGCATGGGCCTCGTTGAGCCATTTCTTTGCCTCTAAGGTCCACGCCGCATAATCGCCAGGGGCGGTAAGAGGGAAGGAGACGGCGGCGAGTCTCACGCATTCACCTGATCGATCCATTCTTGCAGATTGTAGTAATTGGTCACACGAGTGATCTGACCGTCGTGCACATCAAAGAAGGCTCCGACAGGAAGTGAGTATTTCTGGCCCTTCGCAGGAGGCAATCCTTCAGCGGTTGCGAGGTACGTCCCATTACAGATAAATTCTGCAGAGGCGCGTTTGCCATCAGCTGACGCCATGACCACCATGTTCGTGAGGTTTTCGTCATAGTGACGATTCATGCCCTCCATGAACTTCGTGAAGGTCGCTTTGCCTTTTTGGCGCTCACCTTGATTGATATCGTGAACGACATCGGTGTGAAGCAGCGCTAGCATATCGCTGAAACGTTTTTCGTTGAAGGCGCGGTAATAGTTTTCGATGATAGTGGTAGTGTTTTTCATGCAAGGAGTTTAGCAACATGAGCGCAGGACTTCAAATCCAGACGCTAGACGGAAGTCAGGCACAAAAATATTTGGCCGACATTGCACGGCTACGCATCAGTGTGTTTCGTGACTATCCCTACTTGTATGACGGGAACATGGACTACGAACGTGATTATTTAGAAACCTATTTTAAATCACGAGGTGCCCGTGTCGTACTCTGCCGAGAGGGAGATCGTATTGTAGGCGCCTCCACGGTGATTCCACTGCAAGATGAAAGCGATGCCTTCAAGCTTCCGATTATTCATTACGGCTTGGATCCTGCTGATGTCATGTACTTCGGTGAGTCTGTTTTAGAGAGTGAATACCGGGGCCGTGGTGTCGGGAAACAATTCTTTGAAGCGCGTCTCAAACATGCGCGCGAAACGGCAGGAATTAAGCGGGCGATTTTTTGTGCTGTGGTCCGCCCCGAAACCCATACTCTTCGTCCCAAGGATTATCGTCCGCTGAATAATTTGTGGGAGAGCTATGGCTTTCATGCTGTGCCTGGTCTGCAATGCTCCCTCGTTTGGAAACAAATTGATGAGGCGCAAGAGAGTGCCAAAACGTTGCAGTTTTGGGTGAAGGAACTGTAAGTTAATACATCAATCCAGGAGTCGTTTATGAAGCATGTTTGTGTTGTCGCCGGCAGTAACGGAAAAAATCTTGTCCTCGCTCAGGCGTTTCAAGAACATCTCGAGTCGCTAGGTCATAAAGTGTCGCTTCTTAATCTTGTCGCTGCGGATCTTCCCCTTTATTCGCCAGCACAAAACGGCAAATTAGCAGGCGCTCAAGTCATCGAGCCTTTCAAAGAGGCCCTCAGTGCTGAACGTTTTGTTTTCGTTTCGCCAGAATATAACGGTGGGATCGCGCCGGCGTTGAGCAACTTTATCGCTTGGTGCAGCACTTCCACCAAAGATTGGCGTGTTCATTTCAACGGTAAAAAAGCCGCCATCGCCACGCACTCAGGCGGGGACGGTCTACAGGCGTTAGTGATGATGCGTTTACAGTTTTCTTATATTGGCATGACCCTCATTGGTCGCCAGATCAATATCGCCAACCACAAACCTCTTGATCCTGCGGCCTTAGCGGATGTCTGCCAGCAGCTTTTGGCCTAGGTAAAAAGTACAATTGGCCCAGGGGAAGTCGACTTTCCCTGCCGCCAATTCTAGATTTCGCCCATGCGTTTGCTTCTCCTCATCTGTGTGCTTATTCTGGCTTTTCCTGCCTACGCTGTTCGCGTACAGATTCTTCATTCCAATGATCTGCACTCTCATTTTGAGGGTGGTGAAGGCAAGGGCGGTTACGCTCGTATGAAAACCATGGTCGATCGCTTGAAAGCGGAGGCGGCGGCTCAAGGAATGGCGACGCTCTTTCTCGACGGTGGTGATTTCGGTGAAGGCTCATCATTCTTCTTTGCTGAGAATGGTGCCACCGCTTTGCGCCTGCTCGACGATCTTGGTGTCGATGCGACAGTCATCGGTAACCACGATCTTTTGCAAGGTGGAGAAGAGCTAGCCGTTTTGTTGAAACGCACCAACATCAAGGCCGACGTTCTTGCGGCCAATCTCAATGATAAATTCCTCAATGAGGCTAATGGTCTCGTGAAGTCGTTGGTGGTGAAGACCGTCGGTGGAGCTCGCATTGGTATCGCTGGTCTCACGACCTCAGAACTTCATTATCAATACGCCATTCGTGATACCGGCAAAGTCAAAAACCCTCTCAAAGAAGTGGGGCGGATTGAGAAGCTCGCGAAAGATGCCAAAGTTGATTTCTTCATCGCACTCACTCACATCGGTAGCAAAACAGATGTGAAGCTCGTTGAGCGTTCACGCAGCATTGATCTTGTCGTAGGCGCGCATTCTCATGAACGTCTGGAGCAACCGATCATGGCACGCAATACGAAAGGTAAGCGCATCCCAGTTGTGCAGGCCGGGGCTCACGCCATGGCCATTGGCCAAGTGATTGTCGACATTGATCTTGTCGTCAAGAAGCATCAGTTGATTTCTAGTCAGGTGCACATCATCCCCATGACAACTGCCGTGAATGCCGATGTTCAGCAGAAAGTTGAAGAGGCGAAAAAATCACGTGAGGCCTATTTTGGTCGCGCGTGGGATGAGCCTGTTGGTCAGTCACGCATTCCTCTCACAGGGCACGTGAATGGTCGCACTGCCATGAAGAGAAGCTGCTGGGGTAAACATCTCGCTGTGATGTTGCGCGATCGTACGGGCGCAGATGTAGGGATTCACGCTTCAGGATTTACCGGTGAGACGATTAATCCAGGTGTGATCACCTTTGGTGATTTGATTGATAATTTTCCCCACTTCCGAAGCTTCGGTGATCGCGGTTGGACGATTGGAACTGTGAAGTTGCCTGCGGCCGTTATCAAGAGTGTGCATGCCTTTGTGAATCGTTTGGATCTCGGTCTCGATATGGCCATGCCGAAAACTCAAATCGAAGGTCGCGGTTGGGTGATGGCGTTTCCCACTGAGATTGCCTACGGTCTCGAGCAGACAGTCCCCATGCTAAAAGGCCTCTTGGCACGTCATACGAGAGACACCGGAATCAGCTATTGGGAGAGCATGGAAAGCCATGTCAGAGATTATTCACCGTTAACTTGCCTGCCATAAATTCAAGCACGTCACTAAGTTTTCCTCATCCGGTTAAGCATTTTTTTAACTCATCCGCCCATCTTACTGATTTAGATTCAGGGATTTGGTCTTCCTATTAACAGACAATAATGCTTCAAGTGAATCAGCTGTCAGCACCGATACTGGTGCTGCCAGAAATATCTCTGGCGGAAAAAGGCAGAAGATATGAACTGGCGATTCTTCATCACACTGAGCTGGGTCCTTACCAGCGCATACTTCACACAACACCCTGACCTCTCACATTCACGTACACCTCAGTCTGTTGAGACGGTTTCAGAACTTCAACTTATGGCCATGAGCGCAGGACACTAATATGCAACACTCCTCTACATGGCGGGCAGATTTCAGTGCGGGCTTCTCCGTCGCACTTGTGGCCCTTCCCCTTTCCATTGGTATCGCCCTGGCCTCAGGTGCACCTGCTTCTGCTGGGATCATCGCGGCCATTATCGGCGGTGTGATGGGGTCATGGTTAGGAGGAGGGAATCTCACGATCAACGGTCCAGCTGCCGGTTTGATTGTGATTGTACTTGAAGCGATTCAAGCGGTGGGCTTCAAAGGTATGCTGGCTGCCGCTGTTGTAGCAGGAGCTCTGCAAGTTATTTTTGGTGCTGCGAAATTCGCTCGCAAAGGTCTGATGTGCCCATCCTCTGTGATTCACGGAATGATGGCGGCCATCGGTTTGATTATCATCGCAAAACAAATTCACGTCATGCTGGGCTATGCACCGATTGCGAAGAATCCGGTGATGCTCTTCGCTGAGCTTCCTCGTGCGATTCTCAACATGCAGCCTCTCAGTTTTGTAGCGGGTGGTCTTTCACTTGCGCTCTTGTTGTCATGGCCAAAAATGAAATGGGGTTGGACCAAGAAAGTGCCGGCCCCTTTGCTCGCCGTTCTTTTAGGTGTCACCGTCGCTGCTGTCTTTGGTTTTGATGCTAAGAAATTACTGCAAGTTCCCCAAGACATGTCGAGCTGGCTCGCTTTTCCTGACTTTTCAGTGATGACCAGTCTCACTGGATGGCGTGTCGCTTTGACTCTGGCCCTCGTCGCCTCACTTGAAACAACCCTCAGCGCCGCGGCGGTAGACAAGATGGATCCACAACATCGTCGCAGCAATCTTGACCGCGATCTCGTTTCAAAAGGTATTTGCAACATGATCAGTGCGGCCCTCGGTGGCTTACCGATGATCGCTGAGATCGTTCGTAGTTCGGCCAACATCTCTTACGGTGCGAAGACCTGGCGTGCGAACTTTACTCACGGGCTGATTGTTCTCGCGGCCGTTTTATTGTTACCACAGGCCCTTTCACTTATTCCGTTGGCCTCCTTGGCAGCGATTCTTGTGATGGTGGGAAGTCGCCTTGGAAGTCCTGCTCATTTCTTACATGCTAAGAAAATCGGTCTCGATCACTTGAGCGGCTTTGTGGTGACTATGGCAGTGACACTTGCAGTGGATTTGTTAGTGGGCATTATGGCAGGTGCAGCGGTTCAATACTTAGTGGAAGTGTACTTAGGTCTTCGCCCTCAGAACACATTTAAGCCTGCTTACAATACCCATAAAGACGGAACCGATGCCACTCGCATCAAGGTCGAGAGCGCGTTGACCTTCTGTAACTTTGAGACGCTTAAATCTGAGATCACTCAGACCCTTAACGATAAACATTCAGTGGTCCTCGACCTTGAAAGTTGCCCGTACGTCGATCACAACGTGATGGACCAACTCGTAGACTTAAACAAAGTCGCCACGGAAAATAGTCTTACTCTTCGTGTGCTCTACTCTGAAACACACAAGTCTTTGGGCACAGATATTTGTTCTGCTGTGAGAAAAGCGGCTTAAGCTAAAACTTCGACGTCCACCACGATCACGGTGGTGGACTCTTCTCTTGTCCACACCTCGTCTTTTTCAAGCACAACTAATTGTTCACTTAAGGGCTCGAAGACAAAGCTCAGTCCCTTTGTGCTGAAGGTGCTGGCTTGCGAGAGTTGCACAGTAGTCTTGCCCCATTGGCGATCTACCATGATGTTGAAGTCTTCAATGGGCCCATCCAAGAGCTCACATTCGATACTGTCTTCACCCGCGAAGTAGATAGGCGAGAGGGGTTGATTGAGTACGATCTCAATCTCATCCGCAAAAAAGAGTTTAAGGCCGCTACCTTTGAGGAGAAGAAGAGTACGGTCTATGTCAGGGAACAATGAAAAAGGGCCATGAGATGCTACCTGCGCCATGGAGAGACGCAGCAGAAAGCGCTCAGCGTCTTGTGAGTGAGGGACGCGGTAGAGCTCACGAGTGACTCCGCCACCGTTTTTCCAGGGCATGGAGCGGAAGTCTTTGGCAGATAAAATCTTTGGCATTAGAGTCATTTATCATGATTCATATCATCGTCCAGCACATCCTGTGGTTTATTTTTTATCCGTTGCTCAAAAGCTATCGCTTCACGATAAGCGGGCAGGAACATCGTGCCCACGCTGAGACTCTGCATCCCAAAGGCGCCTTTGTTTTTTCTGTCTGGCACGAGCAGGTTTTTATGGTCCTTGGCGCCCATGCCTGGACCGGGCCATTCATGACCTTGGCCTCACGAAGCAAAGATGGCGACTACGCAGCTTTCATCTGTAAAAAATTAGGCTTCGTCGCCGTGCGGGGTTCTTCGCGCAAAAAGAACAAAGATAAAGGTGGCAAAGAGGCCATGCAAGAATACATCACGCGTATGAATGAAGGCGCTCGGGGTGGCATCACTGTTGATGGACCACGCGGTCCACGTCAGGTCTGCAAAGTAGGGATTGTCTTGATTGCGCAACAGACGGGAGCACCCATTGTTCCAGTCGTCGCCGTGGCCCGGCCTGTCTGGGAATTTAATTCTTGGGATCGCTTCAAACTGCCCAAGCTCTTCTCAAAAGTAGCGATGGAATACGGTGCACCCATCATGGTTGAGAAAGATGCCACGCCCGAGCGCATTGATGAGTACTGTCGTCTTGTCGAAACGAAGATGAAGGAACTAGAACAGCGAGTTCGCAGTAATAATAATCGGTGAGTTCTTCGTCACCACGATGGTGTGTTCATACTGCGCGGTCCGAAACTTTTTAGATGTCGCCAATGTCCACTTATCATCCAACTCAATCGCCTGACGGGCCCCAGTAGAAATAAACGGTTCAATGGTGAAGACCTGGCCTTCATGCATGGTGCGACGGTCTTGAGGATCGTAGAAGCCCGCAATGAACTCAGGTTGCTCATGCAGGGCACGGCCAACACCGTGGCTGCCCAGATTTTCAATCACCGAGAAACCCGCACGGCGAGCGTGGTCTTCGATCGTTTGTCCGATGAGGTTGAAGCGTTTGCCGGGGCGACATTTCTTGATGGATTCCTTGAGACTCTTTTTGGTGGTATCCAAAAGCATCGTAAGCTTGGGATCAGTCTCGCCGAATTGAAAAGACGCTCCTGAGTCGGCGTAGAAGCCATTCAACTCGCAAGAGACATCGATGTTGATAAGATCCCCATTACGGAGAATGCGCTCGCCTGGCAAACCGTGCGCCACTTCTTCATTCACGCTGATGCAAGTCGCACCTGGAAAACCATACGTGAGCTCTGGAGCTGAGCGTGCGCCGTGACGTTCGATATTTTTACGTCCAATAAGATCGAGTTCTGCAGTGGTCATGCCATCTTCGACAGACTTAATCATCAGCTCAATGGTCTCGGCCACCACGCGGCCGGCTTTTTTGAGAAGTTCGAGTTCTTGCTGTGTTTTAATAGTCATGGTGTTTTGCTTCTCATCTTTTCCAGCTCGGCCATCTCTTCATCAAGGCGTAGTTTCTTTTTTTGCTCTTTCACTGGATTATCAGCATCTTTAGCGTCTTGCAATTCCTGCTGACGATACTGCACCTGGGTATTAGGCGAATCTTTGATCGTTCTGCTTGCGTCGGTACAACTCTGACGATGACGATCCAGGGTGGCCTGCATATCGGCGGCGCGGCTGGGCTG
>JBEIPE010000392.1:0-2314 GCA_040377215.1 Halobacteriovoraceae bacterium | reverse complement strand
TTTGTCGTCAGCGCTTTTATTGGGAATTACTCACTACGCGATGCTGTTGGGTCACTACTACTTAGTTGTACCTAAGCTTACAGAAAAGCCGCTGCTGGTGAGTCTGCGAGTCTTCTGGGGTTTTCTTGGTCTTAAAATGATCGCCTCCGCTTGGGCCACGTGGCAGGCAGCGCCCTACCTTACAGAAGGAACCGTCTTAGGCGATGGCTATACGTTTAACTGGCTTATCGTTTCTATGCGTTGGTTATGGGGTTATGGGGCCTTAGCTGTGCTCTCCGGCTTTGCTTGGAAGCTGTGTCGTATGCGTTCAATCCAAAGTGCCACTGGTGTTCTTTACATCATGGTGTTTTTCGTTTTTATTGGTGAACTTCTTTCAGCGTACCTCTTTCTAAGAAATGGGTTGGCGATATGATGCACGTACAGATCACTTGTTCTCAGTGTGGCTCGGGGGTTACTGTGGCCCCATCCATCGCAGCCACGGCAGCGAAGTGTGATATTTGTTCACATGTGACAGAGCTCAAATTTGAGCAGGCCCACGTAGAAAGCCACTTGGAAGATTGCCCAGTTTGCTCACGCAAAGACTTTTATCAGCAGAAAGATTTTAATCGCAAAATTGGTGTGGTGCTCTTTGTGATCGCCGCGTGCTTAGTGCCATGGACCTATGGTCTTAGTTTGTTGGCGCTCTATCTCATGGACGTCTTTTTGTTTCGTAAGCTCAGCATGATCGCCATCTGCTACAAGTGCAAAACCATCTTCCGCAACGTCGCCAATATTCAGGCGATTCCTGGTTACGATCATGAAATGAATGATCGAATTGTGTACTCAGATCATGATTTCAAAGGCAAACCGCTCTCTCATTAAGTGCGTGGCGCGTTAAGTGCTCGTGAATCTGTGGTCCTTAGACTCCTTCATCTTCCCATGTTACGATGGCTTTGAATTTTCAGGAGTTAGACCCATCGAACCCCCAAGTATTCCCTCGTTTAGCCGTTCTCGCGAACTCACTTGTTTTGCTGTGGAGTCACGTCCATGAGCTTTGAACTAGTCGAGTGGTTTTTTATTTTCTTAGGCCTCGCGCTCTCTGCATTTTTCTCAGGCTCTGAAGCCGCCCTCATGTCCATTCCGGTCGATCGCACCAAGCAACTTATTGAAGAGGGTGGTGCTCGCGGTAAGGCACTCGAGTTTTTAGCAGAAAAACCGAATCATATTCTAACGACCATTCTCGTGGGCAATAACTTGGTGAATACCCTCGTTGCAGCTCTCACGACTTCGATTGTTTCGCGCTACTTTGCAGACGATGCGATTGCTCTTTCTGTGGGTGGTGTAACTATTTTCATTCTTCTCTTTGGCGAGATCACTCCAAAAACATTTGCCCGAAATCATGCAGAGGCCTTGGCGTTGCCTTGTATTTATATTCTTCGTATTTGCTACATCGGGCTTTATCCAGTGATCCACACATTCATGTGGGTGATTGAAAAAGTTCTCGGCAAGAACGCTCAGATTCGCGGCCGCATTGTTACCCGTGACGATATTGAGTTCATGGTGAGTAGGGCAGAAGAAGACCGCACCATCGACTCTAAACAACTCGATCTTCTGAGCTCAATCCTTGAGTTTCCTACCATTAAAGTTAAAGACATCATGGTTCCACGGCAGAACATTATTGCTTTGGAAAAAGACTGCACTTATCAAGACGTGCTGAAGCTGATTCGTGATGTGGCCCATAGCCGCTATCCGGTTTATGGCGATGATATTGATGACGTGCTCGGATTCCTCCACGTGAAAGACTTAGCTTTTGTGAATGATACGGAAGAGAAAACTTTTAAGGTTACTCAGTACATCAAGCCGCCATTCTTCGTTTATGAACACATGAAGATTCAGGCGGTTTTCGATCACATGAACCGCAAAAAAGTTCACTTGGCCCTCGTGAAAGACGAGAACGGTATCGTCGTGGGAATGATCACTCTGGAAGACATCATGGAAGAGATCATGGGTGAAATCCAAGATGAACATGACGAAGACGATGATGGGGTTCCTGGAGTCGAGACAGAAGAAGGAATTATTGTTCCTTCGAGTATCTCTTTGCGGGATCTCTACAATGAATACGACGTTAAAATTCCGCTCAATGACAACTACTCAACCTTGACGGGTTTCTTGCTCGAGCACTTGGGCAACAACTTCCCTCGCAAAGGACAGCTCGTCTTCTGGGATGGCTTTTCTTTTGAACTCACACGCGTAAAAAACTATGAGATCAAAGAAGTGAAGATCAAGAGCGTCGACGGCGAACAGCACATTTATAAGAAGGGTGGCGAAGAGGACT
>JBEIPE010000450.1:0-1706 GCA_040377215.1 Halobacteriovoraceae bacterium | reverse complement strand
GGTGTTCGACGTTATTAGCAAGCTTGCTAAGGTCAATACGCCTGTTTTGATTCGTGGTGAATCAGGTACCGGTAAAGAACTCGTGGCTAAAGCCATTCACTACAACGGTCCACGCAAAGACGAAAAATGTGTGACGTTGAACTGTGGTGCAGTTCCTGAAAACTTGATTGAGTCTGAATTATTCGGTCACGAGAAAGGTGCCTTCACAGGTGCCAACGAACGTAAGATCGGTAAATTCCAATACGCAGACAGCGGGACATTGTTCCTCGATGAAATCGGCGATATCTCCCCGGCCATGCAGGTAAAGCTCTTGCGCGTGCTTCAAGAGAAATGTTTTACGCCGGTAGGTTCTAACCGCGAAATCAAAGTCGACGTTCGTATTATTGCAGCTTCACACAAACCGTTTGAAGAGATGATTAAGACCGGCGACTTCCGCGAAGACTTGTTCTATCGTCTGAACGTTTTGCCAGTTTACTTGCCACCACTTCGTGAGCGTAAGAGTGATATTCCACACTTGTTGAATCACTACATCAGCTACTTCAACAATCTTCACGGCCTACAAATCAAAGGCCTCACGCCTGAAGCAGTCGAAGTTCTTACGAACTACGGCTTCCCAGGAAACATTCGTGAACTTCGTAACGTGATCGAGCACTGTTTTATCATGGAATCCGGAGACATGATTGATGTCTCGGCATTGCCGTCCCAGGTCTTTAAGGGTGGAACTGCCAAAGAAGAAAAAGAAAGCGGATCAGAAGAAACATTGATCGATCTTCAGTCGATCAAAGACTCCGTTCTTGATTCACCATCTCCTGCTACAGGTGCTGGTGCCGCAGCTTACAATGCTGGTGAAGTTCAGTTCTCCTTCGGTGTTCGTCATGGTGATGGCGGTAAGCTAGATTTCGCTATCGCGAAAGACAGTTTCGAACGCGAATTCATTGTTCAAGCGTTGAAGTTGAATAAAGGTCGTATCAACCAAACGGCGTTGAATGCGAACATTCCTAAAAAGACTCTCTTGCGTAAGATCGAAAAATACGTGATTAATCCGAAGGACTACTACTAGATGGCACGTTTCTGGAAACTTCTCGTATTGATGTGCTTTCTGATCATTATTGATCAGTTGGTAAAGGGCTGGACGCAAACTCAATTTCAGATGGAAGGTCAGTCCATTACTGTTATTGATGGGTTCTTTAATCTCACTTATGTTCAAAATACTGGCGCAGCGTTTGGTATGGGCGGCAAAGCCGATCCTATCCTCCGTATGATCATGTTCCTCGCAGTGCCGACGATTTTCTCGTTGTGGGTTCTTGTGATGTTATTCAAAAGCATCAAGGGTACTTTTCATATGTCGTTGGCTTACGCTTTGATTCTTGCCGGCGCGGTAGGAAATCTCATCGACCGATTCACGTTGGGTTACGTGGTGGATATGCTCCACTTCTATTACCGCACTTACCACTTCTACGTTTTCAATATCGCTGATAGCTGCATCACAATTGCGGCTTTCATTTTGATCGGTGACATGGTTTGGCAGGCGAAGCTCAAGCATAAATCTTCTCAAGAGCAAAAGTCGTAATGTGGCCTGTCCTGCTTGATTGGCAAGGGACAGTCATTTACGCCTATCCACTTTTCATTGGGCTTTCGTGGGGATTGGGCTATCGCTTAGGCGAATCCGCCATGCCTCATGACATGACTCGAACTCAGTATTCTTT
>JBEIPE010000224.1:0-4914 GCA_040377215.1 Halobacteriovoraceae bacterium | reverse complement strand
CGAAACCCGTCGTTGTCCCGGTGGTCGAAGCCGAGCCTGAACCCGAAGAATCTTCATTGAAATTCGAGGCCAGCGGTAACTTGGAAGCCCAGGCACGTAAGCTCTGGAATCAATCTGCGTCGAAGCGCTTTCCGTTGTTCCAGGACTGGCAGGAAGCTCACTTCAACGTCGTGACCGGAAACCTCAACCTCAAAGCTGAGTTTTCTGAATCTCGCGTAGAAACAAATATCTTCGGTCGGTATGCGCAGTCAGAACTCTATGGAGATGGCTTCCTGGCCCCCCAGCTCATCAACTTCCCGCGCAAGCTCGTGGCGCGCGATGTGTTTCGTCTCGATCACTCACGCCAGGACGGCGACGCACAGACCGACTTGGTGATCAACAAGCTCTACTACGAGCTCGACGGCGAGAATTCGCGTTTTGTCTTTGGTAGGATGTATATCAACTACGGCACCGGTGAGGTGTTTAATCCGGTCAATCCCTTCAACCAGCCTTTAGGACTCGCGTCTCAAAGCAACGTGGCCCAGGGTAACGACGGTTTTAAAGTTTCTTTTTTCCCGAGTGACGACTCCTCGCTGAACTTTTTCCTCTTAGGTAACAAAAATCTCGACGACTACGAAAACCAGATCACCCAGACGCTATGGATTCACGGCGAATGGCGCACTGGAGAGAACTGGCAGCTGGACTACGTCCTAGGCCAAGACCAAAAAAGAAACAAGGCCGGCGGTCAGCTCAACTACATCTGGGGCGAGGCGATGGTCTTCACCCAATTTTTATACTCTTCCGAGTTCACCACCAACACCCCGAGCGAAAATCTTATTGATGCGATGGTGGGCTATGATCACCAGCTGGACGCTGAATGGCACTTGCGAGTAGAAGCGGGCTTTCAAGAACAAGATAATGAGTATGTTATCACCGATCCCGCTTCCGCCAGTGATCGTCTGTTGCCCTACGAATGGTTCCTGGCCGTCGCCCAGACTTACGAAGTCCATCCTCTGGTGAAACTCTCCGCCACAGTCATCCATGATTTCAAGACTGATTTCACCTACGGCATTGGTCGTGTCTCTTGGTCCGTGGTCAAAGATGTGGAGTGGGATTTCTTTGTCAACGCCCCCCTCTATTGGGTAGAAGATGAAGTGAATGTCGTGCAGAAAATTTTCCCAACCGAAGCCGGCACGGCACTACGGGTATTCTTCTAGTATGAGCAGTGAAACAGACAAGAAATGGGATCAAAAACTTTTCCAGACGCTCCAGCGACTGGATGCGGTTTCTCATACATTTTGTGCGGCCAAGTGGAAGCAAACAACGCTGCATCTTCAAAATGGCATGACTCACAGCTGTCACCATCCACCGGCGCATAAAGTTCCTCTGGAAGAATTAGCGGCGTCGAGTGATGCCCTTCACAACACAAAGTTCAAAAATGAGCAACGGCAGCTCATGCGCGAAGGTGACCGCCCCGTAGAATGTTTCTTTTGTTGGAAAGCAGAGGATGCCTCCAAAGACACTTACTCAGATCGAATCATTAAGTCTTCAGATGAATGGGCCATGGCCGACTTTGCAGAGCTGGCCAAGCAAGACAATCCGACACCAAGTTATCTCGAAGTGAGCTTCGGCAACGTTTGTAATATGCGTTGCATGTATTGCTCACCGGATATCAGTAGCTCCATCTGGAGTGAGTTTGAGAAATTCGGAGCCTACCCTGTGGCCTCCTCAAATACTCTTGAGTGGTACACGGCCCAAGGGAAAAAGCCCATCAGACCTGACGAACCCAATCCTTATCTTGATGCTTTTCATGATTGGTTTCCTAAAATTGTTTCCGAACTTAAAGTTTTTCGCATCACCGGTGGTGAACCCCTGTTGAATGCCAACACGTTCAAAATGCTAGAGTGGTTGGCCGACAATCCTCAGCCTCAACTCGATTTTGCCATAAACACCAACCTGATGGTTCCCAGCGAAAGCATTCTTAAAACGGCCCACGCCATGGAGTCGATGGTTCAGCAGAGAAAACTCCGCGATGTTCGCCTTTACACGAGTGTGGATACCCATGGTGAGGACGCTGAGTATGTTCGTCACGGACTCGACTACGACAAGCTCTTGCGTGAAGCTCATAATTTCTTGAAAGCCGCACCCAATGTCGGACTGACCTTCATTGTGACTCACAATATTTTCTCATTCCAGAATTTCGAACTGCTCCTCGCCGATATCCTTGCGATGAAGAAGGCTCACATCAATTACGTAGCGCCCATCCCTCGTGTGATGATGGATCTCACCATTCTGCACTCACCAGACTTCATGTGCTCTCTCGTGGGGTCGCCCGAGATGCGCGAGAGCTTTACGAACTCCCTTAAGTTCATGAAGCTCCATGCAGAGAGCAATGCCTATCCCTGGGGATTCAACGCCTATGAGCGCAACAAAGCACAACGGCTCCATGAAGTCCTGACTGCGGGCTGGAATAATCCTGAACGATCATTGGAAGATTTGAAAGCAGACCTAAAAAAATATCTCGCGGCCTACGATTCGAGAAAGAACGTGGATCACTCGAAGAGATTTCCTGAGATTGCCCGCTACCTCTCAAACTAATCTAAGTATTGAATCGGTTGATAAAACTTTTCCAAGCGGGCCCAGCCTAATGCTAAAAAGTTTTTTTGATCGTCGCTAATCTTAAGCATCTGCGCCAAGCGTGTTTGATTGGCGATATGCCCGTTGAGACTCGCGAGGTTGAATCCTTGCGTGACCAACGTAAACGGTGACAGGCCCCAGATCTCCCAACAAATTTGCAGATAAAGAAACTGATGAACTTCAAGAGAAGAACTCTCTAGAAATTCGAGATCATCATTACCCACTTTGAAGCCCCACACATAACGATTGGAGTGTACCAATCGGTGTAAGTAAGGAGTCTGCTCTGAAAACGGATCGATACTGGCCTGCAGTGCCTCACTTATTTCTGCTGGTGAGTAAGATCCAAAAGGCGCTCTCTGTTGCAAGAGACTGACCATCACATCCCAATCGACAATTTTCTCATGCGACGGAAACCCAAAGGATTTAAGATGCTCTTTCCATTTGCGCTGACGCAAGGCCGGTTCCCGACGCAAAAGTCTATCTGACGCAATAGAGCGAACTAAAAAGACAGTGAGCGTCATGTCATTTTTCAACTCTAGCGACTGTTGAGTCTGCTTGATCAATTCCGGATCACGACGAAGCTCCCAGGGGTTAGCATACGCCAAGAAATGTTGGGTCGTACGAGAGCTATAAATCTGCACCTCGCCGCCGATGAGAAGCAATCTGAATGGTTTGAGCCTCTCCCATTCTTTGGCCACTTCAGCTGTATCCCCTTCTACCCAAACGGAGATATCCAAATCGCTCAGCGCAAAAGACCAGTACCCGAGCGCAAAGCTATTCCTCAACCACACCTTTGTGCCCGCCGTTCCGTCGACAACAAGACGCAAGAGACTAAGCGCTAACCGATAGGGTGCGAGCTTGAAAGAATCAGGAATGGCCTGTGAGCAGCGATAGAGACTTCTTCTTAGGTAATCCAAAAGCTTCCTCAAATTTTAACACTTTACCAGTGACGAAATTCGCGAGTCCAGTGTCACTTTAAAGGCAATCAAACACCTTGGCAGTAAAGCAGTATATGCTGTTAAATGAAGTCCAATGGATAAAAATCTTATCTCTGATTCCAAGTATTTTTGCATGCTGCCATGGACCCACATGCATATGTGGCCAAACAACAATGCCTATCCATGCTGCATCTGGGATTCTGACCAACCCTTAGGCGCATTCAGCGATAAAACCAGCCTTGAGGATCTTTGGAATAGCGAGAAGATGCGCGATCTTCGTCTGAACATGCTGGCCAACAAACCCACCGACGGCTGCAAACGTTGTTACACGCTTGAAGAGGGCGGCGACCTTTGGACTTTACGCAAAGTCTCGCTCCTCGATTATGGCCATCACAGCGACCTCGTCGATAAAACGCAAAGCGATGGCTCTCTCCCTGAGATGCGCATGGCCTACTTGGATATTCGCTTCAGCAACCTTTGCAATCTTCGCTGCCATACTTGTGGACCGGAGCTGAGCAGCGCTTGGTATGAAGATCAAACAAATATTTTCGGCCCTCAGCCTCATGCTAAAAATTTGCAAGTGGGTCCGGAAGAAAAATTCTGGCAAGAACTTGAGCCTCTACTCGAAACCGTCGAAAAAGCCTACTTCGCTGGCGGCGAGCCCCTCATCTGCGACGAACAGTATCGCATCCTCGATTACTGGATTGAAAAAAAGAAATTCAACATCCCCATTAACTACACCACCAACTTCGCTCTCTTGAATCACAAGAAAGCGCGGATTTTGGATTACTGGAAACAGTTCCCCAACGTGAGTGTCTCGGCTAGCCTCGACGATTCTGGCCCGCGCGCGGAGTATCTGCGCAAAGGCACGAACTGGGACATCATTGTTAAAAATCGCCGCCAGATGATGCTCGAGTGTCCGAATATTCATTTCGAAATCACACCGACGATCAGCGCCTACAACGTGTATCACTTCCCAGAATTTCACTGGGAATGGATTCAACTCGGTCTTATTGAACCCAACAATGTCCGCCTCAACATCTTGACCCATCAAGCTTTCATGAGCGTTAGGATCCTGCCCATCGAGTACAAGATTCGTATTAAAGAAAAATATGAAAAGTACCTGGCCATGATTCAGGACTACGCGTGGAAACACAGCAAAGAAATTTGGCAGGTTGAGACTGGTTATAAATCACTCATTAACTTCATGATGGCGGCAGATGAAACTCACCACTTGCGTGAGTTCTTTCAACGCATCAGTAAAGTCGATGCTGAACGTGAAGAGCGCGTTTTCGCGGTCTACCCTGAACTCAAATTCGCATGGTTATGCATGAAATAGGCCTAGGCCGCTGGTGTTAGT
>JBEIPE010000105.1:0-9121 GCA_040377215.1 Halobacteriovoraceae bacterium | reverse complement strand
TTTGAAGGTGCGTGATGGCTTCAGATCCCGCGAGGGCGCCTACCTCACTCCCGAAGTGAAGGACAGCAAAGTCGTGTTCTATCTTGTGAGCGGTGGTGGATACCTCACGAACATCCACGTCGAGAGCGCTGATGGCTCATCGAGTTTGTCTGAGAAAATAACGGAGGCGGTTGGAGCTGAAATGCCTGTTGGTTTGATCTACGTCCGCGGCTGCCGTTTGTAATTTTTCCATGCTCTGCTCTGGAGAGCAGATTTCCTGATAACCTCTTGGAGCTTTACCCCCCACTACTTCAAGAGGTTTTCTTATGAAAAAGTTTTTCGTTATCGCTCTCGCTACTCTTTCATTCTCTGCTTTTGCTGATCAGTGCCAATGGATGTCTCCAGTTATGGCAAAACGTGCAGCGATGTTGATTCAAAGCGGATCAGAAATCGCTTCATTGTGCCAGCCATGTGGCGAAGTGATCGCCAACGCGAAAGTGTCTGTTGCACGCGGAGTGAAGATCGCCAACCCATCTGGCAACTACCGCAGCATCGTGATCGGTCAGAAAGAAGTTGATTTGGCGTACACCTACATCAAAGTCGCGCCAAACAAGTACGCGAACGTTGCGAAGGTCATCGGCTGCCCTGGTGTGGACGGAGTTTCAGAAATCATCTCTAAGTAATTTTCTTTGGGGCCTGGGCTTTCGCCTGGGCCTTTTTCCTTAAAACATTTCAGAAATAGGCAGATGCTAGGAACCAAGAAGCGATGGCGGAGGCTTACTACAAGTAAGCCGCACAACAGAGCGCCGAAGGTGACGCCGCAGATGCCATTTATGGAATGTTTTTAGACGTTCTTAGCATCTACTCCGTAGAGCCACTTGTGTTGTTGACCGATGACTCGAAACGGCGCGCCCCAATCCTCGTTCAATCGTGTGACTTCTTGGAAGCGCTTCATGGGCATTTTTTCGCCGGGGCTGTAGCACGGGGTGAGAACCCACGGGATAGGATGAGGTCCAATTTTTTCATCGATCTGGCGACGAGCTTCATAGGCCGCACCGAAATCAGCATTATCTGCAATCACCGCTTTGATCTGGCCCTTGTGACCGAACTCCGTGATGAAGCGCGCGAGCAATTCAGAGCTGGTGCGCACGCCGGTCGACGGTGTTTTGAAATCAAAAGAAATGTAATCGGCGGCCTTAAAAGCCTCGTCCACGATGCGAGATCCGGCCGCTTCAAGATTGATCCAGTAGCCTTTCAACTTCAAATCAATCATGAGTGCTATTAAACCCGGAACGTGCTGAGGGTGAAGCGGATCACCGCCGGTGATGGACACACGACGCAAAGGCCAGCGGCCCTGATTGGCGAGCTCATCGACCTTCGCTAGCACCGTCTCGAGATCCATGCTCTTGTTGGCATCGAAGTCCCAGGTCTCTTTCGAGTCGCAGTTCATGCACCCAATGGCGCACCCTTGGAAGCGGATAAAGACCTGCGGAGATCCTAGCTGGACCCCTTCCCCTTCGGTGGCGCGGTAAATGGTATTAATCAGGAGCGTCGTCATGGTGCCGGAAACTATCACTTAAGCCGTCATCCGTGAACTGGGTGACTTAAGCCTGTAAAGATTACTTTCCACTGCCAAAAGCGTCTCATCGAGGGCTAAAATCCCGATATTGAGGAGTTTATCCATGAAAACCGTCGCCCTAGTGCTTGTGCTGGCCTTTGCTGCGTCCTGTGAGGACGTGGGAAGCCGTGGCCAAGGTGCCTCTCCTCGGTTTGAAGCTGCCGAATCTGACACCACAACATCGATCCGTTCACATCTTCACCGCTCGCGAGGCACGACCGTTCTCACGTCTCAAGGCGAAACCACGGCCGCGGCAAGCCTTCCGCCGGGCTACGATGAAGTTCCTAATCTAGAACTCGCCGATGACGGCATCCAAGGCGACGCCGTTGTTCGTGCTCAATCACCTGCGGCAGAATGTGGTGTAGATACTTCCCTCAAAACCATGGCCCAACGCCTCCGTGACTGTGCCACAAAAAATCCAAATCAATACGAATGGAAAGGCGTCGCCAATGCAACTGCAGGCGAAGGCACTTGGAAACTCGTCGCGCGCGGCGGAGACAAGCAAGAAATCTGGCTGGATGAAACTACGGGCTTCATGTGGAGCTACGTGATCACCACAAACAGTAACTGGTGCCAGGCCGCAGGCAACACGCAAAGCCCAGTCAAAGAGGGTGGCATTGACTGCAGTGTGCTTCACGACAGCATCACTCGTTGCGAGGGCGCTTCATTCCTCGGCATTCCAGCTTCTGAGATCGCTTGGCGCTTGCCGACCCGTAACGATTATTTGCAGGCCGACGTGAATGGTGCGCGCTTTGTTCTTCCCAAAACGACCACTCAAGTTTGGACGGCGACTGTCAGTACCGTCGATCGTGAAAAAGCTTGGAGCATTTTGCCGCAAACGGGCGAGCTCACCGCTCAACCACGCTCGACCACTATGGGCGTGAGATGCTTGGGCCGTCGCCTCAAGTGAGTCTTGACCTCAAAAAAATCCACAGTGACATCCTCGCCGCTCATCAAGCGGGCGGCCGAGGGTTGAGGCGCTTCACGCCCACCGAAGTCGAACAACTCAGACTTGCTCTGCAAAATCCAATGGAGCAACATCTTGCGATTATGATCGCTGCTCATAGCTCTCATTCAGAACGTGAGCTGGAATCCACCCTGCAATCTCTCATGACCGCCAAGCTCTCCACCGAAGATCTGGTGTGGCTGCTCAATGCTGTTCGTCGCCATATTATCCAAGGCCGCTTCAAAGAAGGTGAGCGCCTGACTCATGAGTTTTTAGAGGCGCTGAAGGCCCTGCTTCACCATCCTGAAGGCCAAGTCGTTGAGTGGACCCTGCGTACAGTGGAAGAGTGTGGCGCTCAAGGAATTGTCTTTCGCCCAGAACTTGCTAAAATAAAACCAAGCTTCTGGTTTCTGTGGCGCGCACAAAGTCGCACTATTTTGGAACTGGTGACCTATCTCGAGAGAAGGTGGTCGGTTCGTGAAAAATCCATCTGATGAGCAAGTAAGAGAAACGCTACGCCAGCTGCAACAGAAGGCCGGACAACCTTTGTGGGAAACCGAGCGTCCCGAAGATTTCCAAGTTCAGTTTCGCCTCGATGAAAAAATCTCACCGGCCAAGTTTAAGGCCGATCCCCTGATCCCAGGGGGCTATCTCGCCAATTCACTCACTCTTCGCGCTATGCGACCCACGCTTTTTGTCGCTGGGACCAGCGTAGACGAACTGCAAGACCTCCATCACTGCGCTTGCGGTGAATCCTGGGACTCGCAGTTCTGGAAGATCTGCCCCTTCTGCGGACGGGACTAGCCTCACTGGCTTGCCGATCAGTAGGATTCATCCGACAATAAAAGCATGCTATTGACGCAGAAATTCCATTCACTGCAGGAAATTGATATCGAATTCATTCCTGCCCTTGAGGCCTTGATGAGTGATCATTGGGTGGATTTTGCTGCGTGGAAAGAAGCGGAGGCCAAATGCCCGGCCGACGAAACGTTTTGTTACTGGCTCTTCTTCGGGCCAACCCAAAACTCTCCAGTAGGCATCGCCCAAGTTTCCTACAAAAAAATCGACACCGCGGCCTGCCTTCCTTGGTGGAAAAAAGTCACCGGCGTGTTTGATAAATCTCTCAAACATTGGAAGCTCGCTCGTTGGCAGCTGGCCAATGGTTCAGATGGCCCAGGACTTTTTGATCAACGCTTTGCTCGCTCGGGCCGTGAAAAACTCGTCGAGCTCATCAAAGAAATTGAAATGCGTGAAGACATCATGGCGATGACTGTTTTGTCGTTGGAAGGCTCTCCGTCCTATCGTCCGCAGTGGAAAGAGATTCATCATCAAGCGCAGACCCAATGGGGTGTGTTGCGGCCGTGGGTGCGGGAGCATCGTGCTTATCAAGACTATCTAGCGGCGCTACCACCTGAAGAGGCCAAGAGAATTCAGCAGAGCTGGAAAAAGCTCCATCGTGAATCAGCCGTTGTGCTCGGAGACTTCCCTACTCTCGAGGGTCGTCGTGAACTTCTCGAGCAGTGTCCGCTCTTGGATGAAGGGCTGATTGCTGGATTTCCCGGCGGATTGCTTACTTTCCAAAAAGACGGCAAACTGCTGGGCTTTGTCCATTATCGCGTGGGTCAAAACGGTGCGCTCTTTGTTGAGCCTGTGCCTCATGAACCGCAAGGCGAAGAGCTCGTCAGCGATCTGCTGTATGTGCAGTACGCTTTGCTCAAATCCCACGAGATGGAACACATCCGTAAAGTCATCGTCGTTCGCCAGGGCGGCCTCTTCCGCTTGCAAGACGAGGTAGAAGCTCAGTTCTTCCGCGAGCAAGGCTTCGCCATTGGCCGGATCAACGAGCACGACTGGTCACGCTCTCCATTCATTCAATGAAAACAGAAAAACAAATGATCGAAGAGGTCGTACGCGCCTTCTACGCCAAAGCACGCACCGATATTCTTATCGGCTACCATTTTCAGCGCATCGCTGATTTTGAAACTCACCTGCCGCGCATTTTTGCTTTCTGGGAATTGCAGTTGCTGGGAAAAACCGAACGAGTGCTCACCGAACCGCTGGATGCCATTCGCGCGCACATCCCACTTAACATCCATACCGGTGAAGTGAATCGTTGGGTGAAGTTATTCTTGGAGACCCTGCAAGAATCTCCTGTCAGCGACGAACTTAAGTCCCGCTGGCCTGAGAAGGTGGCGCACTTTCAACAGGTGTTTCTGCGGAGTCCACTTTTGTTTTCTTCTGCGGATTAAAACTTTTCGCTTTCAGATGCTCGCTGGCCCAGCGTTCGAGCAAAGGCTCGCCATCCACATCATCCAGGAGCCAATTGCGAGCCGTCCAACCGTAGATTTTTTTGGCGGCACGCTCCGCTTGAGTAGGTGTTTCGAACTCAACGGCAATAAAATTGAGGCCGCGCGTGCGAAAACGGTGCGCTGACAAACACCCTTCGCCGTAATCCGCGCAAGGAACAGCATCATTTATATCGCGCGCCAAAACGGTCTCGATTTTATCCGTGCCCTCGGCCGGCGCCAAATTCACCAACTCTTCTTTAAGATAGGTGGGCTCTTTCTCTTTGGTGCAACTCACGGAGAAGAGAACAAAGGCCATGAATGTGAAGTGTTGGCAGAGATTTTTCATACTTATATTCTAAATCATTAATTTTGCCGTCACAACCTCGTCGGATTACAATGCCTTATTATGAGAAAAACTCTCCCAGTTCTCGGTCCTAATGACGGTCAAACCATCGCGCATATAGAGCTTATCGCTTCACAGGAAGTTGAGGCGCTGTGCTCAAAGCTTCCTAGCTCTCAGCAAAACTTGCAAAAATTTTCTGCTCTAGAGAGGGCCAACTGGCTCATGGCCGTGGCCGGCAAAATCAAAGCCGAAGCCGAGTCTTTGGCGCAGCTCATCGCCACAGAAGGCGGTAAGCCTCTCAAGGATGCACGCGTGGAAGTGGGCCGTGCTGCACAGACTTTTGAATTGTGTGCTCAAGAGAGCAAACGACTGGATGTGCGCTCGGAAAGCATCGCGCTCCAAGGAAAGCAGCTCACAACCTTTCGTGAACCCATCGGTCCCGTGCTCGCACTTTCTGCCTTTAACCATCCATTGAACTTACTCGCTCACCAAGTTGGCAGTGCCATCGCCGCCGGCTGTGTGGTGCTCTATAAGCCATCACAAAACACGCCCATGTGCGGTGAATGGTTGCTTAAAACCTTGCTTGCCGTCGGTGTGCCTGCTGACGCCGTGATGATGTGCCATGCCGCTGTTCCAGAGATTCAGGCGCTGGTGGCGCGTCCTGAGTTTCAATTTGTATCTTTTATCGGCTCAGCGAAAGTGGGATGGGATCTGCGCACACGGCTGGCGCCAGGCACACGTTTGGCACTTGAGCATGGCGGCCAGGCCCCCGCCATTGTGTGGGACGATGCGGATGTACCTAAAGCGATCACCTCTCTTTTGAAAGGTGCCTTCTATCACGCCGGACAAGTTTGTATTTCCACTCAGAAAATTTACGTTCATCAAAACATCTGGGAAAAATTCTGCGCGGCTTTTGTCAGTGGCGCTGAGCAACTTGTGGTGGGAGATGCTCGCGATGAGAAAACTGATATTGGCCCGCTGATTCGCCCTACAGAAAAAACACGCCTGCTACAATGGGTACAAGAGGCCCGTGAACTTGGCGCTAAGATTCTGCTCGAAGACACACAAGATCGTGGTGCTCATCATATGGGGCCAACGATTTTGACCCACGTTCCTCACAAGGCCAAGATTTGGCGTGAGGAAGCCTTTGGTCCGGTGGTGTGTCTGCAGCCGTTTAATGAGACGGAAAGCATCTGGCAGGAGCTAAGAGAGAACCCTTTCCAATTTGAAGCGGCCATCTTCTCGCAGAATCCAATGCGCATCGAGGAAGGGATTAAAAATATCGCAGCCATGACTGTGGTGGTGAATGATCACACTGCTTGGCGGGTGGATGCCATGCCGTTTGGTGGCCATCGTCAATCGGGTTTAGGCATGGGCGGGGTTCGCTACTCCGTAGAGGAACAAACCCGCCTCAAGCAAATCATTTCTTAGTAAGCTGTTTCTTTTAATGCCATCTCAAGAGTCGCGTAACGATAGTGGAAATGCGCTTCATCGTGCAGGCGCTTCGGAATCACGCGCTGGCCATCTAAGAGCACAGTACTCATCTCGCCGAACACGAGCTTCATCATGAATCCCGGCGCCGGTGCGAAGGCAGGACGCTTGAGCACGTTGCCGAGAACTTTCGAGAAGTCCTTATTCTTCGCAGGGTACGGAGATGTCGCATTGTAGGCACCCACAAAGCTCTTCTCTTTCACCGCACGCACGTACATGGCCGCAAGGTCCTCGACGTGAATCCAACTCATCCACTGGTTGCCTGAGCCCACTGGCCCACCCGCGCCGAGCTTGAAGATTGGTAGCATCTTTTTGAGAGCACCGCCGCCGCGACCGAGCACCACACCGACACGCATGATGGCTACGCGAGCGCCGAAGTCCTTGGCAGCTTCCGCTTCCTTTTCCCAGTCTTTGCAAACACCCGATAAGAAATCATCACCGGCCTTACCAGTTTCTGTGACCTCTTCATCTCCACGTGGTCCGTAAATTCCCACTGCTGAAGTTGAAACCAATGTCTTTACGCCGGCCGCTTTCATTCCAAGGACAAGCTGACGAGTGCCATCGATGCGAGAATTGTAGATGCGCTTTTTTTGGCGATCGTCCCAGCGCTTATCGGCGATACCTTCACCGACTAAGTTCACAACGGCATCGACGCCAGCGAAGGCTTCTGCTGGAGGCGCTTCACTAAGATTCTTCCACTGAAAAAATTTGCACTGACTGCCGAGCACGAGTGCAGCGCCAGGAACGTGACGAGTGAGTACAACAACTTCGTCACCGGCCGCCAAGAGTTGGCGAACGATCACACGGCCAACAAAACCAGTCGCGCCGGTCATTAGAACTTTCATTAGGGTGTCCTTTCCAATTGTGTTATCTCTTAGACACACTAGCCATTATTCCCTAAAAACTCAAGGATTCTAAGTACTAAGACGTTTAACATGGGCTTTAGACAAAACCTAGACAAAACCTTGTCATTGATCAAAATCATCCCATTTTAAGTAGAGTCTTAAGAAACAAGGAGTTCTCATGAAGTACTTCAACATTCAAATGGCCGCACAGATCTCAGGTCTCAGCACACACACCATTCGTGCTTGGGAAAAACGTTACGGCGCTCTTCACCCTGATCGCACCGACACAGGTCGTCGCCAGTATTCGAACGAAGAAATCGAACGACTCACTCTTCTCTCGCAGCTCACAAACCTCGGAAACTCGATCGGGCAAATCGCTCGTCTCCCGGATCCAGAGCTTAAAGAGATCTACGAGAAACTGACTCACTCCCGTGAATCGGTCATGATGTCAGTGCAGCATAACCCACAGCAAGTGCAGATCAACGCCGAGGAGACTCGTCGTAATCTTTTGATGGCACTGGCCGGTTATAAGGTCGACATCATTTCTCACGAACTGAACAAGGCCAAGACGGCCCTGACTCCAGGCGGATTCGCTCTGGATATCTTGGTTCCTTTGCTCAAAGAAGTGGAGCACCGTCGCCAGATCGGGACTCTCTCGACAGCGCAAATCACGGCCCTCTTCGCCATCATCAAGTTCCACGTGGGTAACATCATCTACGGCCACTACGAGAAGAAAGTGAAGTCGAGCAACAAGTTTGCCATCGCAACACCAGAGGGCGAATTGCATTTGTTGGACATCATGCTCGGCGCACTGTTGTGCTGCCAGCACCAGATGAACTTCTTCTTCTTGAGTTCTAACTTGCCGGCGCCTTCCATTAGCGAAGCCGTCAACGCTATCGAAACGAACGTTCTGATTCTCGGCGTAAGCCAACTTCAGAATCTCAAGACCCCGTTGCCTGTGTTCATCGAAGAGATTCTCGGCCACACAAAAAACCTCTGTGAAGTTTGGGTTGTGGGCATGAACGATCTGACTCGTCAGCTCAGTGGTCACCGCTCGAAGAAAGTGCGTGTGTTCGCGAGCTTTGAAGAGCTCGACAAGGCCATGGAGCAGATGGAGTGATTCCAGTTATCGTGATTGGGGCCGGCCTCGCTGGCCTCAATCTCGCTCGCGCTCTCAACGCTCCCATCATTGAAAAATCTCGTGGTGTCGGTGGCCGTCTGGCCACTCGGCGCATCGATGAAGAAAAATTTGATCACGGCCTTCCTTACTGGCCTGAAACTCCTATTGCCCAAAAAATTCTCAAAGGCAGCTTCGTCCCCAACGGCATGACCGCACTTGCTAAAAAACTGGCGACCGGTTTGACCATTCACTTGGACACACGCGTTTTGCGAATGGAAAAAATCCCAACAGGCTGGCGCCTCCACACCAACAAAGAAACTTTTGAGTGTGCCAAAGTCATCCTCACCGCTCCCATCCCTCAGGCCCTCGAGCTTTTAGAAGACAGTGGTCTGCGCATTGATTCTGGTTGGCCGATTGCTTACCACAAGGCCATCGTCGGACTCTTCCGTCTAGAACTCACGGCCAAAGACCAAAGCATGGAATGGGATGGC
>JBEIPE010000192.1:0-5971 GCA_040377215.1 Halobacteriovoraceae bacterium | reverse complement strand
TCGATATCCGCGATACTCACGCCGGCCTCAAGCAAGTACGCCGCTTCATTCAAATAGGGAGCGAGAATACGATTCACTAAGAAACCTGGGCCATCATTCACGATAACGGGCGTCTTCTTCACATCCAGCGCCCACTTATAAAGCGTCTGCAAGGTTTTCTGTGAAGCACCCGGATGCGCGATGATTTCAACCAGCGGCATTTTGTTCACGGGATTGAAAAAATGCAATCCGGCAAAGCGAGATGAGTCCTGCAACGCTGACGCCATCTCTGTCACTGAAAGTGATGAGGTGTTCGAGGTCAGTAAACAATCTGGGCGAACTTTAGTTTCTAATTCAGCGAAAACTTTTTTCTTTACGTCCATGTTTTCAACGACAGCTTCTACAACAAGATCAATTCCTTTGAAGCCATCAAAGCTGGTGGTAGGTGTGATCGAGCGCATTTTGCGATTGAAATCGTCTTCGCTCATGCGGCGTTTTCGCAAAGCTGAGGCAAAATTGCCTGAGGCTTGCTTAAGGCCTAATTCAAGGGCCGCTTGATTGAGGTCTTTCATGATCGGCGCCTGTTCGCTGTTGGCAAAAAGCCAAGCGATCCCGCCCCCCATGACACCGGCACCAAGAACCCCACCGCGCTTCACAGTGGGAAGCTCGTCTTTGTTGTCGAGTTTTTTTGATTTGTCCGTCAGGAAGAACAGGTGCTGAAGATTTTTTGAGACCACCGTTTGCGAAAGATCACCGAAGGCCTGAGCTTCCATGGCCAAATAGGCATCGCGCCCACGACCGGCACCGGATTCAAGGACTTCGAGAATTTTCAGAGGAGCTGGATAGAAACCTTTTGATTGCTCAAGCACCTTCTCACGCGCTTTTTGGAAAATGATTTTGCGAGTAAGGAAGTTTTCCGTCGCCACACGTTCGAGAGTTTTCTCGAAGCCACCTTTCTTCGAGGGGACGGGCTTCAAGAGTAATGCTGGAACTAATTCAAGCATGCGCTCCGTGGGAAGAATCGCTTCAACTAGACCCATTTTGAACGCCGCTTTGCCTTTCACTTGGCGACCGGTGAGGATCATATCAAGTGCGTTCGGCAGACCGACTTTTTTTGGCAAGCGGTACGTTCCACCAAATCCCGGAAGCACTCCGAGCATCACTTCAGGCAAACCTAAAGCTGTCTTCGGATTGTCAGAGGCATAGATGCGATCGCAGGCCAGCGACATTTCCAGGCCTCCACCCAAGCACACACCATCGACGACAGCGGCGGTTGGAATACGAAGGTCTTCAATCATGTTGTACAAGAACTGGCCTTGCTCAGCACCGCGGGCAGCCTCGGCTTCCGACTTCATGGAGTTGATCAAGTTCACATCGACCCCGGCCAAGAACACACCGGGCTTGTGAGAGAAGAAGATCACACCCTTGAGTTCTTTCTTCTTTTCGCGCACGCCGATCTCAGTCACGATCTGGCGCAACTCTTCCATGGCATCACGGGAGAGCGTGGTCATGGATTTTTTCTCGTACTTGCCAAAGCCTACGTAGGCAATGGCGTCTTTGACTTCAAATGTGAGTTGAGTGAGCTGCATACGTATCCCTTAATTCTGCAAATTTTCAATAATGGTTGCGCCGCCCTGACCGCCACCGATACACAAGGTCGCGAGACCATATTTCTTCTTACGGCGACGAAGTTCATGAGCGAGTGTCACCACGAGGCGACTGCCGGTTGAACCCACCGGGTGACCGAGAGCGATACCGCCGCCATTCACGTTCAACTTATCAGCCGAGATTTCTCCGACGGCATTCTCGAGTCCCCACTTCGCAGCAAGTGTTTTGTCTTTCATCACACGCTGACAGGCAATCACTTGCGCCGCGAACGCCTCGTTCAATTCCACCAGATCCATTTGGTCCAAAGTTAAACCTGTGCGCTTCAACACACCGGCCGTCGCGAGCACAGGACCGAGACCCATGCGCTCAGGCTCCAGACCATGGAAGTGGTAATCCACCATGCGTGCCATCGGCTTAAGATTATATTTCTTCACGGCCTCTTCTGAGCACATCAACCACACCGATCCACCATCGGTGATCGGACAGGCGTTACCCACGGTCACTGTGCCGGTGCCTTTTTCAAAGTACGGCTTCATTTTCCCAAGGCCTTCAACGGTTGAATTCGCCCGCGGGCCCACGTCTTCAGCGAGAACTTTATCTAGCTTTGATCCCATGGTGATCGCCAGGATCTCTTCAGCGAAGCGCCCTTCTTTTTGAGCGGCGACAGCGCGCTGGTGAGAGCGGTTAGCGAACTCGTCTTGTTCCTGGCGTGAGATGCCTAATTCGCGAGCGAGTTTCTCTGCCGTTAGACCCATGTTCAATCCACAGAAAGGATCTGTGAGACCTTGCTCAATGGCGATGATGGGCTTCAAGTAATCAGGACGGAAGTGAGAGAGCAGCGCTAGTTTCTGCATGCCGCTTTTTGCTTTCATCAAATCCACAAACAACGCCGTCATCTTTTTACTGAAGAGCAAAGGCATCTGACTCATACTCTCAGCGCCACCCGCAAAGATGATGTCTGAGCGGCCCGACGCAATTTTAATGAAACCTTGTGAGAGCGCTTCCATTCCTGCCGCGCAGTTGCGGTGAACAGTGTAGCCGGAAGTTTTTTTATCGAGACCTGCTTCGAGAGCAATCACGCGACCGACGTTAGGATATTTCGCTGGAGTTCCGGTGTTACCGATGATGACTTCATCGACCGCATCCGATGGAATGCCGTGCTTATCCGCCAAATGACGAATCAAGTAGTGCGCTAAATATGGGGCGGCAACATCTTGCAGATCAGCGCCCGACTTAACTTGGGGAGTGCGTTTGCCTTCAACGAGGTAGACAGGTTTCATAGGGAGTTTTCCTTGAAAAGTGGATGCTTTGATTCTACGCAGCCACTCTGATCATGGAAAACATAAAGCAATTTGGTCGGAAATAAAAAAGGGCCCCGGAAGGGGCCCTTTTGTGAGGATCTAGTCAGGACTTAGAAGATAACGATGGCACCGGCGAAGATCGAAAGTGCGTTAGCGCCCATGATGTCTTCGCTCAAGTCTTCCAAGCGACGTTGGTCTGGAGCGTTGAACGGGTCAACACCGCTGTCTGTGCTACCTGCGCTGAAGCCACGTGAGTATTGGAACTCTACGTTTAGGCCGAAACCGCGGGTGATCAAGATTTCAGTACCGCCTGACAAGGTCGCGTTGATGTAGCCAGTGGTTACTTCTTCGTCACCGAAGTTGTTGCCGAAAGTGTTGCCCTGGAACTCGTTGTTATCGGTATAAGTCAAAGTCATACGGTTATAACCAAGACCTGCACCCACGTACGGGCGGAAACGCTCACCCTTCGTGATGAAGAACTTGCCGTAAGCGTCAACACCCATGCCGCGGAAGCGGATGTTACGGCCTTCGCCGTATGTGTTGAAGTAACCAGTGCCGTAGCCTTGGTTATTGTAATCGCCGCCAAAGTCTTCTGTATTGAACTGGCCGTAGTTGAAGCCCACACCAATGCTCAGACGATCATTGACGTTACTTTCAACACGCAAACCGCCAGCAAACTCAGTCTCAAGCTTCTCAGCGTCGCCTTGGAAATTCGTTACACCCGCATAAGGGAGCAACTTGATTTCTTCAAACGGCTTCAAAGGAGCGTTTGCTACGGGAGCAGCCGCTTCAACGATAGTTGTTCTTGCCGGAGCCGCTTGTACGGTGTTGATTTCCTCGCGCACTTCCGGCTCAGCGCGACGGTTCTTTACGTATTTTGCGCAGTCTGGAGAAGTTGATTCCTCCAACAAGCACTTAAGCTTCTTTTCGTTCTCAGCTGACTTCTTGTTGAACTCTTTGATCGCTTTCTGAGACTCGAGTTTTGAATCGATGTACTCATCTTGGCTTTCAAGAAGTTTTTCAGTTTGACCTGAGAGCTTGCCTAATTCTTTGGCCTTCTCTTTGTTCAAACCAGTCATGGTCTTTTGTTTGCCCAATTCTGACTTGATGCCTTCAAGTTCACCGTCAGTCACAGGCTTCTCGTGGAGATAACCGTCGACGTTGATCGGATCAGAGTTCAACACTTGGTCGTCCTGTGCGTACACAGAACCAAAGTTGAGACCTACGAGCACGGCGAGTGCGAGGGTCTGTTTTGAGAATTTCATACTTCCTCCTGAGAGAGACACTTAATTTCTTAAGACGGGCTTACGCTTTGCGCCACATCATAGTCAGTTTCGTCTTCAGGTGGCGAAAAACCGCTCCTACGTGTAAAATTGACAGGATTTTGGGATTTTTCTCGCGATTTTTTCATTTGAAAGCGGACGTTATGACGAAGTTTCTCACAGTTATGTTTTTGGCTTTCACTTCGCTTTCTAGCGCCTACGGGCAGTGGAAGCCGGCCACCATCGCGACGATGAAAGCCCAAACGCCCAAGGCCGTGAACCTGGACACGCCAGGACTCGGTACATTTTGGGGAGGTTTCCGTCGTTATCTCCCCATCACCCACAATGATGGTGGGCTTGAGTCCATGCGTTCAACGAATTTTGCCAAGGGCAAGATCGACATCTACGTCTCAGAGAAAAAAACCAAGGCCCCTCTCTATATCTTCATGCCGGGGATCTTTGGTCAGCCCTCACGTGGCCTCACGCCGGAAATGATCGATCACTTAGAAGCGATCGGTGGCCATGTGCTGGTGGTACCTAACCTGCTCTCTCCTCCTTATGTCTTGGCCCACCCTCAATACGGCGAAGACCCGATTGCCCTGGAGATTCAGGTGATGGAAGAGGCCCTCAATTATATGACGAAGCGCTTGGGTAAGCGCATGGGACGAGTGCACGTGATTGCGGAAAGTCTCGGTACGGCGATTGGTTCCGCCTGGGCGGCCTATGATCGCACCCATGAGCGTCGTCTCTATGACCTCACTCTCTTCTCACCGCCTCTTGAGTTACCTCTGGCGATGGTGAATTTTGATAAGATCATTGATGAGCATCGTCCCGCGGCCAAACGTTGCAGCTCAGCTTTTAAGCTGTGGACCATGGTGCAAAATTTTGTCTTTCAAGAATACCCAGGGCCAGTCAGTGCTAAAGGTAAAGAGTGTCTGGGCGCTGTGGTCTTAGTGGACGGGTTTGTGAACGCGGCTCAGAAGTCTTGGCAGGCCCATGTGAAGGCCACGAAGGCCAAAGGTGATGACCCCAATGGCTTTGAAGCTTTTTTTCGTCAGTACCGACCAGAGCTGTGGAAGTTGATCGAAGGCAAAGATGAGCGCCTCTCGCTGGGACATTGGATGACCACCCTCAAAGCCGATAAGAGTTTCCCTCTTCGCATTATGACTTCCAGTGATGATTTTCTGAATGGCGGTTTAGACTGGGCGGCGTTTCAGACAACCTATGGCCTTAAAGATGAAGAGATCATCATCGTTCCTTGGGGCGGGCACTCAGGAGCGATCGGTGTGCCGGAATTTCGAGAAATTTTGAGAGAGACGTTCAGCGAGGAAGTCTGAATCTTTTGTACTCACCACTGACTCCTGAAGTGCCACCGGCCGGTGACCCAAACACATTGGTAAATCCACCCAAGTAACGATTCACCAAGCTATCGGGATTATCGACCACGAGATCCGTGATCTTATTAAAAAATGTAATGCTCAGTGAAATCATCACCACCAGCAGCAGTACGTATTCAACGGATGTTTGGCCTTTTTGATTTCTCACAAACCTATTATAACGTAGGTCGCGGAGAGCAAAAGACCCGGTAAATCAGACCAAATCCCAACGTAGTTCAGTCAGATATCCCAGCACGCCAAAGCGTTGATTCATCAGAGGTCCCCAGTACTGCACGCCACTTAAGGCCTCTTGGCGTTCCCGGTCCACAATCTTGATCTGGCGTTTTTCATGTAACAACAAGGGGCCTTTAACGGGAGCATTCAAAAGTGTTTCTTCCACCCATACATCCCAAGAAGCTCCATTCTTCGCTCCGTCCCACCATGC
>JBEIPE010000043.1:0-12785 GCA_040377215.1 Halobacteriovoraceae bacterium | reverse complement strand
GCGTTGGCGGAGAGTTCGTTTAAGAGAAAATAGTTTCTCATTTGAAGTTTATTGTTTACTCGTTTGTCATAACTAGAACGACGGCTTGTTGTTGATTACTTTCTCCACTTTAACCAGTGGAGAAAGTATGACTGATAATTTTAGAATCGATACTCCTTTTGAAACAAAACCACCCCGCCTCAAAGATCTCGTAAATAACCACGTCATGGGTGATGTCTGGCTCAGGGATACTCCCTTTGGGCCTGTCACCGACTCACTGATTATTGCTGAAAAGTTCGGCATGGATCACAAACATGCGTTGAGGGCGATTAAGAAATGTCAGGCCGAGCTCGGAACACAGCCCAGATTTGGGCTGTGTTCAAACATTATAGAAAACAAATACTTAGGAGGACCGAAAGGGCGTAAAACGAAGAGACTTAAATACGACATCACTGAGTTCGGGTTGGCCTTGTTGCTGCTGTATTTGAACACGCCCAAAGCTCGACTAATCTCCGCCGAGATCCTGTATCGGTTCTTTATTCTGAAGACCTACCTTAACGATTTGAGCGACAAACAGATTGGAGCGATTAGAGGTCACTACAGAAAGAGAATGAACACTACTTCGGAAGATTAAAACTCTTCCGATTTGAAAGTAACTTAGACGTTTTAGAGTAGTCGGCCCGATCATTGATATCGCCGACTACTTTCTCAATAATGTCTTCGATGGTGATGATGCCCACCCATTTTTCAGTTTTATCCACCACCACGGCGATTTGCATCTGCTTTTCTTGCATCTTAAGAAAAGCCTCGAGAACTTTGTCGGACTCGTTGACCTTGAGCACTGATCTCAAGGTTCCTTGCCATGGGACATTTGAATTGAGCTCGGGCAAATCTTTTTTGATAAGAAGACCCACGATCACATCACCGTCGACGACCGGAAAGCGTGTGTGAGGAGTGCTCGCGAGTTTCACTCGCATCTCTTCATCGGTATCACTGAAGTTGAGGTGCACGGTCTTTTCCCAAGGAATCATGGCCGCCGCCACTTTTCTTCCTTTGAGACCAACCAGATTAAGCACAAACTTTTGATGGTACTCCGGCAGATTTCCGATCTCGACGGTTTCACCCATGCTCTCATCTTCCATCGGGCCTGAATCAAGACCGATTAAACGGAGAAGAAAGTTTGTCGAGACTTCGAGAAAAGTGACGATGGGAGAGAGAAAATTATCGATCAGCCCAAGAATGGCAGTGCCAAAACTAATCACTTTGAGTGGATGCTTAAGGGCGATTGTTTTTGGTACGAGTTCACCAAACACAACACTGAAGTAAGTGAGAGGCACAATGACAATCACAACCGCGATGGCCTCGGCCAAAGAGCGTGAGAGGGCGTAGTTCTCAACGATGTAGGGCTCAAGAGATTCCACGGCGCCGGTACCACCCACGGCAGCGGCGATCGCTCCGACAAGCGTGATCCCAATTTGAATGACGGACAGGGTGCGCTCGGGTTTCTTCTTGAAGAGATTTACTTTTTTGAGCGTGCTGCTGTCTTCGCCAAGCTCATCCATCTCTTCGCGAGAGATTGTGACAAACGCCATTTCATAGGCGGAGAAGAAAGCATTGAGAAAGAGGCAGGCGACGACGATCAAAAAATCAATCAATCTTGACCCCGGCGTCTTTGAGCTCGTCTTTCATGCCCCAGATTTTCTTGAGGAGGCGAGGAGAGTGCGAGCCAATGTAGGCCATCAGCATAAATTTAATAATACGCCCGGTGAAGAGGGCCGCCGCTAATTCCGGAAGAGGATTGTGAGATAAGGCGGAGAGGATGATCACTGGTTGCTGCATAAGTGGACTGGCACTCACGGCAAAAACCACGATGAGTCCGTACTTATCAAAAAAGTTTTCCGTCCACTTCCATACGCTGGAAGTTTCGATGGCCGGGAAGTACTCGTGGACCCACGGAAGTCCGTGCAAGTCGACCGTGTAGGCCAAGGCCACGGCACCCATGGTGGAACCTACGGAGACCGCAAATCCAAAAAGAGCCCAGCGCTTTGGGATAAGCATGCAACTGGCCACAAGGATACCGTCGTTGGGAATAACGATGAGGAAATTATCCAAAGCACCCAGCAAGCCGATGAGTGGCGCATACCAGAAGCGGTCAGCAAACTTTTCAAGCTGCTGGACGTACTTCTGAATGAGCTCGTGGGTGGCGGCCGTCACTTTCATGGAGTGATGTTGTGTTTCTGCGCCACACGGTCAAAGTACTGCATGCACTTCTTCGCATAGTCACGTTTGCCCACATAGTGACCAGGGAAGAAGCTCTTCTTGAAGCCATAGGCGACGATATCTTTCAGGCGCTTCATCGGCATATCGAAATTATCAACCGCCAAACGGTACTCGTGGGACACGGTGGTGTTTGAAACCAAACGATTGTCCGTACAGATGGTCAGCGCCATGCGGTTATCGAGCATATGCTTGAAAGGATGATCTTTAATATCTTTCAGACTTGGATTCGTTTGTAGGTTTGACGTGAGACAGACTTCAATCATCACACGTTTGTCAGCGATGTAGCTGGCGAGATCTGTGACGTACTTCTTTTTGTCGGTGATGTTAGGGTCCACGATCTTGTTGGGATCGAAGAGATAGTAGCCGTGACCGATGCGATCGGCGTAACAATCCGTGATCGCCTGGAACACACTCTCTGCACCGTAAGCTTCACCGGCGTGCACTGTTTTATGCATGAAGTGTTTGTGGGCGTAAGCGTAGACTTCACGGAACTTGCCCGGTGGATAGCCATCTTCTTGACCAGCAAGATCAATGCCTACGATCGGAAGTCCGTGCTCGTCACGAATCTTCACGGCCGCTTTCACCAGCTGAAGGGCTGCTTCGGTGATGACTTCCATCTCTTTAGAAAATTCCATCATCTTAAAGAAGCGCGTGTAGAACGGAGAGTAGCCTTTCGGACCGAATTTTCTCATGGAGCAAAGAATGAGCCCGTAATGGAATTCGGGTTTATCGCCATTCAAAACTTCAGGGCGTGAGTTGTATTCTTTTTTTGCCCGATCGAAACCTTTGCAGGTGGCGAGCAAAACATTTTCCATGGTCAACCCAAGCTCGTTGTCCATCAAGAGCTGAGGGGCAAAGCGTGGCTCAATATAGTTCACGCCTTCATTTTGATTATCAACCGCGAGCTCATAAGAAATCTGCTCGATGTTTTCTAGATCACGCATGAGCGTACAGGTGTATTGGAAGCCGTGAAGGTACTCGCCTAAGTTGGCGTAGCTGTCTTTGAAGACGAGTTCGCGTAGGCCTTGTTCTGTATAGGAAGGGAGATCTACTTTGGCTTTTTTCGCCATGTCGATCAGAGTAGGAATGCGCAGTGAGCCATCTAGATGCAGGTGAAGATCGGATTTGGGCATCTCGCGAATGAACGCGTCAGAGTATTTTGTCATTCTGATAAAATACCCAAATCCGAAAGAGCTGAAAAGCTTAGTTCTGTACGACTTTGAAATCCAAAGTTACATCGTTGTTGATCGCCTTATCGCCCAAGTCTTTGAAGAAATTGCCTGAGTTATAGATCATGTCGAATTTTGTGCGGTCGAACACGAGCTTACCTGAGTAAGTTGTGCCGTCTTTTTTGACATCGAAAGTCACAGGATTTGTCTTACCTTTGATAGTCAAATCAGCAGTGACTTTGTCACCTTTGACGCTCTTCACTTTCAAGGTAGCAGTGGGGTGTTTTTCAACGTTGAAGAAGTCAGCGCTCTTCAAGTGGCCTTCGAGTTTACCTTTGTACTCACCAGTCAAATCGCCCACCGTCAAACCAGTCAAGTCGATAACGAACTCGCCGCCTTTGATGACGTCTTTTTCGACAACAAGTGAGCCGCTCTTCAACGGAACTGTACCGTAGTGAGAGCCAGTGATTTTTGTGCCAGTCCATTTGAATTCGCTTTTGGCGAGATCAACAGCAGCAACAGCATTCAACGAGAGAGCAAGAAGGGCAGTGGCGAACAATTTCATAAAAACTCCTATGTTAATTATACAGAACGGATCTCATGGAGAGACTTGCGCCCTGAATTTCGGTAAAGGGAAAACTAATTTTATCATCTTCAGTACTAGCACCTACGGCATACATTAACGGCATGTAGTGTTCGAGAGTGGGGTGGGCCGTGTCCCACAACTTTTTGTATTGGGGACGCTCGCCCCATAGCCAAGCAAAGTCTCTTTTGATCAAAGCTTCTCTGGTGCGCTCGTCGAATTCTACCGCCCAATCACGGGGACGTGCACGCGGACTGAAGTCAAGATCACGCAAATTATGAGTGATGTTACCACTTCCTAAAATAAGAATTTCTTGCTGGCGCCATTTGCCTAAGAGTTCGCCAACTTTGGTGTGCTCTTTGTGATTGAGGCGTCCGCTCAGGCTGAGTTGCGTCACAGGAATGTCGGCCTTAGGGAACATGTGGCGCAGCACAGACCAAGTTCCGTGATCAAAACCCCATTGATCGTCTTTTGATGAGAAAGAATCGTCTTCGCTTTGAAATCCTGGCGCAGAGTATTGAACCTGATAGAGCTCCTCTGGAAATCCATAAAAATCATGGATGGTGCGGGGAGTAGGATGATGCAGACGCTTTGTTGTCGGGGTGGTCCAGTGGGCCGAAACACAAACGATCGCCTTAGGGCGTGGAAGCTCTCGGCCAAGTTTGGCGAGATGCTCAGTCCATGGGTTCTGCTCCAATGCATTCATCGGTGATCCATGGCCAATAAAGAGAACAGGCATCCGTTCAGTTTTCATCTCCTCATCATCGTCGCAAACCGATTGTTTCAAAAGTAGACAGAAATGCGCATATGTGTTGCAATTTTAGCAACAATGGGGATATATGCGCGATATCGATCTTAATCGGCTCTTAGTTTTTAAAGTGGTGGTGCTGACCGGAAGCTTTTCAAAGGCCGGTCAACAGATGCGCATGCCCAAATCCCGCGTGAGTCGACAGATCGCCGCCCTCGAGCGCGAACTGGGTGTGCCCCTCATTTACCGCACGACGCGCTCGTTTCAACTCACTCAGGCCGGTAAAGATCTTTTTCAGCGCGCGCTTCCAGCACTGAATGATCTCGAGAGTGTTTTGCAAAATCTAGGTGATTCTAAAGCTGAGATGCAAGGTGTGCTGCGCTTCACTGTTCCTGAAGATGTAGGAGTGGAGTTGATGGCCGGACTTTGTAACGAGTTCAATCTGGCACATCCGCGCGTGCATATTGATTTGATTGTGGATAACCGCTCAGTGGATCTCGTCAAAGAAGGTGTTGATCTCGCTTTGCGCATCGGAAAGATCAAGGACAGCTCACTCACTGGAAAAAAAGTCGGCGAAGTGCGCTTGGAGCTTTACGCCGGCACGGCCCTCTTTCAACGTCACCCCAAACCACAAAAGATCGAAGAGCTCTCGGCGTTGCCGTTTCTCTCGTTCTTTGGGGCCGAAGCGCAGAATATCAAGTTGAAGGGCACGAAGACGTCGTGCCATCTCAAGGCCAAACCCGTGTTTAACTGTAATAACTTTTTTGTCTTGAAGAAAATGGCCTTGATGGGGAATGGTTATTCGCTCCTGCCGTCCTATATCGTGCGCGAAGAAGTGGCCCGCGGTGATCTGGTGCCTTTGTTCAAAGATTGGCGCTATGAAGAAGTGCCCGTGCAGCTGTTGTATCCTCAACAAAAGAATATGCCGCCACGTTTGCGGACGTTCATTGATTTCATGGCCCGTCGTTTAGGAGAGAAGCTCGCATGAAGATTCTTGTCAGTGGCTTTGAGCCCTTTGATGGTGATGCGGTTAATCCTTCGGCTGAGTTGCTGAATTGGCTCTTAGGACGTGATCTTCCTTTTGAACTTGTGACTGCTCTTTTGCCAGTGACCTTTGCAGGAGCTTATCCGGCACTCAAGCAGAGTATTGAGATGGTTAAGCCTGATGTCGTGATCGCAACGGGGCTTGCAAAGAATCGCACTGAGATCACAGTCGAGCGGTTAGGAATCAATTGGGTTGATGCGCGTATTCCCGATAATGCAGGCATCACACTTTCAGCGCAAAAAATTGTGAACAGCGGAGCGGATGGGATTTTTAGTCGCTTGCCGGTCATGGAAATGATTGAAGCTTCAAAGGCCGTTGGTGTCCCGGCGAAACTTTCAACAAGTGCCGGAGAGTACGTTTGTAATCACGTCCTGTATTTATTGCTTCATGAGTTTCCGCAGCTTTCAGCGGGATTCATTCATCTTCCACTGAATCCCAATTTCCTCGGCGTTGAAGAAATGCTCAAGGTGTGCTACACTCGTCCCATCATGAATCACTAAGCCCACCGACACACCAGATCCCAACTACATTCTCTTGTCCTGGAGGTTGCCTATGTTTGGCAGCTTCAAACGTTTTGTGCAAGCGTGGGCGCTTGTATGGGCGTGGCAATGGCCACGGGCCCATCAGCGAGATCTCACACAGCAAACATCTATAAGTCGTGAGTGGCAGTCTCGTCGCAAGAAGCGACAGATCCGGCAGCGCAAGCAGATCGCTTTTCGCCATCCGCCACGCAGACTTGTCTTAAAAGGGGGCTATCGTGGAACTCAAGCGCGCGATGCTCGCTTTAGCAACCAACGCGCGCTGAGAAGGATGTATCGAAATGATTAATTACTTACGGCGGTCACCTGACATGCGCAAAATGAACAAGAACAGGTTCACGAAGTCGAGATAGAGAGTGAGGGCACCCATGATGGCGCCTTTTTGATACATCTCACCATCACGCTCAGACGGTGCCATGTTTTTAATTTTCTGCGTGTCGTAGGCCGTCAGTCCTGCAAACACCAAGATGCCGACGAGACCGTAAACTTTGCTTGCGGTGGTTCCCATCATGCTTGGGAAGAACATGCTTAATAGACCAAAGCCAATGAGGCCGAACAATCCCATGGTGCAGAATGAGCCGACAGGACCAAGATCACGCTTAGTGAAGTAACCAAAAGCGCTGAGACCGGCGAAGGCCGCTGTCGAAGTGAAGAAGGCGCTTTGGATACTAGCAGCCGTATAGATCAAAGAGAAAATCGAAAGGGTGGCGCCGTTGATGGCCGCATAGAAGATGAACATGGATGTCGCCATGGTAGCGCTCATACGATTGATGCCAGCGGAGAGCCAGATCACCAAGCCGAATTCAGCGATGATCAAACCGTAGAAAAGAATTTTGTTGGTGGCGATGGTGTAGAGCACTTGCTCGTTGCCAGAAACATAGGCAGCGACGGCGGCCGTCACCAAGATTCCGAGTGTCATCCACATGTAGACTTTAGACATGTACTGAGAGGTCGCCATGGCGGCCGTAGGACTTTGATAAGTAGGTTGCATAAGAATCCCTTTTATTGAGGACGTTTGCTGTATTGTAAAATTCCGAGCAGGGTGTTGCGACTTTCAGCGAATCCACGGGCCGTTCTCATTTTAGAACCCGCCTCGTTCACCCAGATCACACCTTGTTCTGATTTTTGAGACGTCGTGAAGTCGATCTCTAAAGTTCCCTCAGGATTAAATCCGTTGTTGGTATTTTCTTTGCCGATTTTGATTGTGCCTTCTTCTGACTCAACTTTAAAAGCGGTGTCTTTGCATCCGGCTTTCTTAAACCATTGGCGTTTGAACTGATAGCTGCTGGCATTGAAAGTGTATATTTCGAGTGTATGACCCTGCAGACCGTTGATCTGGGTTTGCGTACAGTCGAGGGCCCACTGACCATTGAGTTTTTCGAGCGTCGATGCCGCGTAGGTTTGAGAAAGTGAAAAAATAGAAATAAGGCCGATGAGTGTTTTCATGAACCTATTCTAGGCCGCTTTTAGGGATTAAGCCAAGCGCGCGCCATGGTGAGGCCATTGGCCTTCTCCAGCGCCCATTCGCCTTTAAAAGGGGAGTTTTCTAATTCAAATGTGTTCTGCGTGATGATGATGCGATTGAGCCAAATATCGGTTTGCGCCAGTGTCGGGAGTGCTTTGAAAGCCGCCTCTTTCAACGTCCACATCTCAAGATCGTTCAGTGGCATGTCCAATTTGTGGGCCAAACGCGCTTTGACTTGTGGCGGAACCTTGCGGTTAGAGAGTTCAACGTCCATGCCTAAGCCACGAACAAGGGCGGCCGGCATAAGCCAGGCGCCAGCGACGTCTTTGCTGTGAGAAAGAGAAAAGCGCCATGCGGGAAGATGGGTGACTTCATGGTGATTTTTAAAAACGGCCTGTGCAGGATTTAAGATGATGCCGTGTTTTTCAAAACACAACGACAAACATAAGCGTGCCAGGGCCCATTCTTTTTGGCGATTGGCATGCACGTCTGCCATGCGTTCACGAGCGACCTGATGCCACTGATCACGCGGTTCAACGGGAGCGCTGTCCCAAGTGAGTGTGACGAGATCACTCAATGGAGTTCTCCTTCAGAGATACTAGCACCCTTGGCCTTACGAATGGTTTTAAGGACACGCCCGTTATCCAGCACAACCACGTTGGTGGCGAGTCGCAGGGTTTCCAATCGGTGAGCGATAAACAGTGTCGTACGCCCTTCAAAGAGCTCATTCACATGTAAGAGCCACTGCTCTTCGCTGAGCTGATCTAAGTTGGCGGTCGCTTCATCAAACACCAACAAGCGTGGGTCTTGCAAAAGTGTGCGGCACAAAAGCATCAACTGTTTCTCGCCTTGCGAGAGCGGTAGCGTTTCCGCTTTGACCAGCATCTCAAGTCCACCGGGGAGTTGTTTGATCTTTTCATCCAAACCCACGCGCTTGAGACGCTCGAAGATTTGATCGTCGGTGATATCATCCCGCCATAGACGTAGGTTCTCTCGCAAAGTATCTGTGAAGAGGAACAAGTCTTGGGAAACGTGACCTACCCAGCGCGAGCGGCGCTCCGGGGAAATACTGAGCAGGTCTTCATCACCCCACAAAATCTTGCCATGCTGGAGAGGATAGAGACCAAGCATCAAATGAGCGAGAGTGGTTTTCCCTGAACCCGTGCGACCGACGAGTGCTGTGACTTCACCTTCTGGTAATTCCAGATTCAGGTCTTCGTAGATGACACGATCTGAGCGATAGCCGAAGCGGATATGCTCAAACCGAATGGGGCCGTGAGGGGCCGAACCGGCATCTTCATTCATGCGAGACTGATCGCGGATCGGTGCAGGAAGAAAGGTACGCAAGCGTTTGGCCGAACCGAGAGCGGTCACTAAGGTATTGAGCTTTTCAGAAATATCAAAGAACGGTCCAAAGATAAGGCCCACGTAAGTGCAGCTGGCAATGAATTCACCGATGGTCATGGTTTGCTCACGCATCTGGTGAACGCCCATGATGATCACGCAGGTGTAAGTGATGCCCATGACCAGCACGTGGGATGAAGAGAAGCTTCCCCAGGTGATGATGGAGCGAGTATTGATCGCGGCAAAAACATTTTGCAAACGTCCGTGACGGCGGGCCCATTTAAATGCAAAAGGCTGTGAGTGCAGGACACCTAAATTGTTCATGGTGTCGGCGGCGTGCGAAGAAAGGCGTGAAAGAACGTTTCTTTGTTCACGGCCCCAGCGCATCTGGGCCTGCGACACGTTCATCATAAAGATGGCCATTGGAATCAGCGCTGCAAAAATAATCAGTGCCGAGGGAACTGATAAAGTGAGCATGACAATGGCGCAACCAATAATAAGAACGATGTCGCTGCCGACGGTGAAAAAACTGGCAGTGAAAAACTGGGACAAGTTGGAGATGTCATTCACACAGCGGCTGATCAGACGGCCTGAAGAGTTCTTATCAAAAAACGCTAACGGGAACGATCCTAGCTGATGGAAGACATCATTTCGTAGTTGTTTGGTCATGCGTTGTCCGGCGCGCGTGACCATCCACTTGTAGGTCAGATCGGCGACGATCTTGAGCAGCATGAGTCCACCGAGCAAACTCGCCCACGGTAGAAACTCAGCTGACTTGTGCAACAACACATCATCCACGATCTTAGCGACGAGGCGTGGAACAGCAATGGCCGTCAGAGTGGCAAAGAGAAACAAGAAAAATGAAACGATGAGGCGAGCGCGATAAGGTCTGATCCAAGGCCACACCCAAACAGCATCGGCGACTGCGCCATCCCACTCACTGGCACGAGTGAATTGCAGACTGAAGGGGCGGAAGTAATAGCGACGTTCTTCTTCCTCTTGCAGAATTAAGGGGTCCATGTTTTCTCCTTTTCTGCTTTAAGAACATCTTCTTCATGTTTGAGAAGAGAGGCGAAAAGAACATGATCTCGCTTGATGTCATCGTAGCTGCCCGAACGCACCACGCGACCATCTTCCAGCACAAGAATGCGATCGAAGTCTTTAAGTGAACTCAAGCGATGAGTCGCCAAGACAAGAATAGCGCTGGGATCAAGGCGGCGAAGGGCAGCGATGACGTTACGCTCGGTCGCGGGGTCTAGGGCACTGATGGCATCATCCCAGAGATACAGACGCGCACCTGAATGAAACGAACGTGCAATGAGTGTGCGCTGCTTTTGTCCGCCAGAAAGATTCAATCCTTTCTCACCCACCATGGTGGAGAGCCCTTCGGGAAAGAGCGCGATGTCGGTCGCGAGATCAGCTTTTTCCAGCGCCGCCCATAAACGTCCCGGCTCAAGAGGGTGGTGGGGAGAAATATTCATCGCCAGTGATTTACTAAAAATCTGTGGCGTCTGTGGAATGTAAGAGAGCTGATGCCACAAGGTGCGGCGATTCAGTTCATGGTAAGAAATATCGTCATAGGTAAAGCGCGAGAAGCTGAGTGCATTGGGTTCCCACAGGCCGGCCAAGCATTGCAGCAGTACTGTCTTGCCGCTGCCCACGCCGCCCACCAAGGCGATATGCTCGCCATTTTTAAGGGCAAGATCGATCTCGTGAATCAGGGTTTTCTGATCAGGCGTGCGAGCAGACAAACGCTCCAGACGAATTTCACGTAAGGGAGATTCGAGTTCACGCGGGCCCTGGGTCTTCGCTGGAAGAGAATCAAGGGTGTGAAAACGTTTCGCGCCGGCGTGTGCCTGCTGATAAAGATTCATCAAGTGGCTGACGGCCATGAGGGGCCACAGCAATTTATCTAAGAGCTGCAATGAAACAGTGAGTGTGCCGAGTCCTTGCGCCATCGGGCCGTGCCCTTGCCAAGCAAGCACCAAAACAGTGAGGTAGCTCGACTGAATAACAGTTTGCAAAGTCCCGTCGAGACCGAGTTCCCATTTCGCAATTCCTAGTTGTTTCTTAAGCAGTCCGCCCAAAAGCAAATCGTATTTTTGACGACGAAGTTCGATGAGTCCTTCGGTGCGGAAGAAGCGAGCTCCTTGCGATTCCTCGTAAACATATTGAGAAAGATTTCCCAAAGTATCAGAAAGGGCGGAGTAGCCTTGTTCGAGTGGTTTATGCACCACCAGCACGGCCACGGTGAGACCCACAAAGGGAATCAACACCCACAGTGCGCCCCAACCTAAAATATAAAAAAGTGTCGCCGGGATGAAGACTAAGTAAGCGATGGAATCAAACAACACCAAGATGCCGGGGCCCATGAACATGCGAATGTTGCTGATGTCCTGAGACAGCGTACTAACCACGTCACCTATTTTGAGGCGTGAGGCGCGGGCGAAGTCGCCTTGCAAAAGTTTTTCGTAGGCTTCTTGTCTAATTTCGCGTTCGAGCGTGCGCGACGGCATCATCAACAAGAAGCGCCAGGCCAGACGCAAAAGAGAAATAGACAGGTAACAGCCCACCAAGGCCAGCGCGTAAGGGAGAATGTTCAGCTCTTGAGGCGCGCGTTGCACTTCATCCGTCACACTCTTCACTATGAGAGCGGGGAGCATATCGATGCCATCCAAGAGAACAACGGCAAAAATCCCACCGGCATAGTGCCATGGGCGACGACGTACCAGTCGCATGACGAAGGTAAAAAAAGAGGGTGCCGATTCTTGTGCCACGGGGCTTCCTGAGACGTTTAGTCGAGAATGAGGCGAGAAAATATTTTTGCCGCCTACTGCGCATCTTGCACGCTTTAACCTTAAAATAGATAGCATCAAGAAGTCTATCACCCCTTAAGGAGAAAGCTTATATATGGCCACGTCACTTCGGAACGAAGCGAAACTCAAAGCATACGGTCGTCAACCACGTAAATGTGAAGTGCCGGTCAATGAACAGGGTCGCTATTTGAAAGTCAGTCAGTACTACGGTGAAAACGTTTACAACTTCCACCTCTCTAAAAATCTTTCTCAAGAAGACAAAGAGAGCTTGAACCAAGTTCTTAACGGCAAACGCAACATCGACAAACCACTTGCAACGAAAGTTGCCAACTCTGTGATGGATTGGGCGATCTCGAAAGGTGCGACTCACTTTTGTCACTGGTTCCAACCTTTGACGGGTGCCACTGCTGAGAAGCACGATGCCTTCTTGAGCTTTGATAATGATCGTCCGTTAGAAGTTCTCTCTGCTTCTCAGTTGATGCAGGGTGAGCCGGATGCTTCTTCATTCCCGAACGGCGGATCTCGTGCAACTTTCGAAGCGCGCGGTTACACCACTTGGGATTTGACTTCACCGATCTTCATTCGTGAATCAGTCAACGGTAAGACGCTCGTTATTCCTACCGCGTTCGTAAGTTACCACGGCGATGCGCTCGATACTAAAACTCCACTCTTGCGTTCAGACTTGAAAGTCGCCGAAGAAGTGTTGAAGTTCTGTCACCTCGCGGGCGACAAGACCATCCAACGTGTCTTCAACACATGTGGTGATGAGCAGGAATACTTCCTCATCGATACAGCGTTCTTCTTCTCTCGCCAAGAT
>JBEIPE010000033.1:0-14356 GCA_040377215.1 Halobacteriovoraceae bacterium | reverse complement strand
GAGGATAAGGTAGGAGAGGTTGCATGGTATGAAAGTGGCACAAGAACGCATCTCGCTCCACGAGCTCGTAGCGGGCCTTCTGGCGTGCCGTTTCCACATCGAGATGAACCGCACAGCCATTCGAGTTTTGCAGACGAAGGTGCTGCATGCCTACTCTTTCCAGAGCTTCCGCTCCAGCAATGATGTAGGCCTGAATCGGATTCTGCGCGTGGCCGAGTCCGTAAAAAAGATGATCTTGAAATTTGATCTCGGCGCCGACGACGTGAGTGGGATAGCCCGGTGGACGCTGGCGCCACTCCCTCTGGAAAAAGCGCAAGCCGATAGAAGATGATTGATCAATGAGCCAGGAGAAAAAATCCCATTTCAAGTGGGGCCTAGCAATCAGATGGAGCAGGTGATCCGCAGTTATCGCAGTATCCACAGCTGTTGCAACAACCGCAGCTGCAGTTGGCATACACGTCGATGTCTTGCCCACCAGGGAGGAGATCACGGAAATCGATCTGCTCGATGGTGCCGAAAGTGAATTCTATTTTTTTTACGTTGGCATCATTGTTCATAATTTATACCTGGGAAACGATACCTTGTTTGCAGAGATAATCGAGCGCCTTTAACACGTCATCCGTTTTTGCATTACTGCCTAGAAAAGACTGCACGTCGGCCAAAGATCTTTTCGTTTTTAAATAATCCGGAAGATCGGCCAAACGGCCTCCAAGACGCAGCAATTTCTCTTCTGCTGACACCTCAAAGAGTACAGTTCCTTGAGCCGTTTTCTTAATAAAAACTTCGTTGTTCATCTTCCATTCCATGCCATAATCATCAGTGAGATCACTATCTAACGCAAGTCAAGATTATGGACTATTCACCTCGCCTAGTTACCCCCTCACCTCACCTAAGTGGGTGGCTCAAAAGATGGGCACTTCGCCTGGTTACCGCAGCAAACGATCGTCCCCACACCCTATTTTTTAGCTCCCGTCTGGCCGGCCATTGGGTCAGCCTGGGAACGATTTTGTATGAACTTGAAAGCGCACTTTGGTCCCTCAGTGAGCAAGGCGACCCTCTGGTGAAAGGGAAAATCCTAGAATCAGAACGTTTGCTTGAGCTGGAAAAACAAAATGCCTTTGATGGGGTGTCCCAAATCGTGGTTCTCGGATGTGGCCCCCAAGCCACTCTTCTGCTGCATCATGTCCGTACCCTCCATCCCCATATACGCGTCATCGTTTTAGTCACCTCCGAGACCGTCACACTCCTGCGACCTTTATTAACGCCGGCCGTGTTCCCATGGCGCAGCGACGATAGTTTTCTCTGTCTTTGTCGCCGAGATTTAGCGCTCATCGAACACACTATTCCAGGTGCCCATGCGGTCGCACTTCCTTGGCTCCATGCTCCACATCTGCCGCCCCACCAAGGCGGCGAGGTTAAAAGACTGGTTTATGCCGGTCGCCTCAGCTCAACTAAAAACCTCAAAATTTTGCTTGAGGCCTACAGACTCCTTAAAGAAAAATTAACTGCCCCGCCTCCCCTGTATATCGTGGGGCCCGACGAAAACCATCGTCAGGAATTGCAGTCACCCCATGACTCCATCATCTGGCTCGACAATCTTCGTGAGGACGACTGGAAAAACTTCATCCAGCAAGAGAACTCGATCTATCTCAATGCTTCGACTTCCATGGATGAAAACCACGGGATCGCTCCGCGCGAGTGGCTACTTGCCGGCCACCGTGCGCTCTTGAGTGACTGGGGAGGTCACGCCGACTTGGCCCAGCTGTGGCCAGCGCGAGTGAAAGTTGTACCTGTGCAAGTGAGCGAGCAAGGCACGCAGTTGAGCCCTGCGGTGTGGGCGCAGATGCTCCAAGAAATGTTACTAGATCAGGCCCCCACACCTCGCCAACGACTTCCCTCTCCAGAACTGGCCACCCAGCTCGAAGAACTTCTCCATCGTAAAACCGTTCGCAAACCGCTGGCCCCCAGTGAAGTCGCTACGCAGTTTCAAATCACATTCGGGAAGACCCGAGAAAAAATGCTCGACCGCCGAACTCATTGGCGCGACGAAGAGGGCTCTCAGCTCGACAAGACGGCACGAGCGTGGATGAGTTCCATCTACGCAGGGCTCGATCCATGACGACGACCGACATCTTTTGGGAACGCCTCCAGCGAATCGCCGCAAGAGCGCAACGTGAGCTCTCCTCGCTTAATGCACTCGATGAGGCCTACGCTCACAAGGCCGCCGAAATTCTCAAGACCGAATCCATGGTGGAATTTCATCCGGTCATGCTGGACGACACAAGATTAAATCAAGAACCGCGCCAGCATTTTAAGAATAATGCTTTCAGTGATCGTTCCCTCACTGTCCTGCGTGGGAATAATTGGTTTCTTGATCTCTACCTGTGGGATGGCCGAGACACGGGTCTCCACGATCATCATTTTAGTGGCGCTTTTCAGGTGCAAACCGGTTTGTACCACGAGCGCCTCTATCGATTTGTTCCCGGCACTCTCCATCACGACGTCTGGAACCGCGGGCAACTGGAGCCGGCGGGCACCCAACTACTTGAGCGCGGACACATCAACCCTATCTTCACGGGTGATCGTTACATTCATCAGACTTATCATCCTCAGCGGCCGGCCGTGACCCTGTGTCTTCGCTCGGAAAACGTGTTTCCGCATCTGCATAATTTTCTTCTTTCGGGAGCGAAGATCGGTGGCGTGCTGGAAGATCAGCAGGCACGCTCTTACTACACCCAGGCCATCAACACCTGGAATGACAAGAAACCAGACGAAGCCTTGCGTCTTCTCAGTCAACTCTCCGTGAGAGATTTTCTCGTGCTCTCCATCCCCTCATTCGTCGGGGCCAAGGTTCGCATCTGTGAATGGTGGGAGCGCATCCCGGAAGTCTTGGCCCTTGAACCAGAACTTGCGAGTGCATTGGGACGAGAGATTTATGAAACCGTAGGGACTTCGCACAAGAGAGCGCAGCTCTTATCGTTTATGACGACGCCTTGAGGACTTTCCCCGCCAGGGCCATGTCGATCATCGGATAATGCAAAAGTGGCGAAAGACCTTGCAGCGCCGGAAGCTCGGCCAGAACTCCGCCTCCCATCCAACAACTTGCCCATCCCCGTTCATCAGCTTCGAGCTGAAACTCATGCAAACGAATGGCGGCATTGAAGTGGGCCAACTGCGATGAAATTCGACGGTACTTCTGTGTCAGCAGATCGATCCGCGCTCCGAGCGAAAGGATGACCTGAGGAACTTCTGCTGAGCCCCACGCGCTCTTGCTTCGCTCAATCCAAGTTTCCTGCACCTGTCGTGTGGTTTCGATTTTTTTCCACTGCCCGGCCACGAGACGATAGGCCCCCGGCGAAAGTCCTTCACACTGATTGACCCAAAGATAAACCTCATGCTCCCAGGCGCCACCGGCCGCAGGTCCATACAATCGCTCCACCGTTCCGTAGTAAGGATTAAAAAAACTACGAATCGGTCGAAACACCGCTTCAACGGCCTCATTCAACTCGCTCAGATTTAAGACAGCACGATCACTATGCACACGCACCGAAGCTCGCCCCGCACGGTGCAGCCCGGGCCATTCAGTTTCATTCAAGGCAGCAGGGAGTGCGCTGGGAGGATTTAAGCGCGGAAAGCTTCCCAAGCGCGACAAGCGTCGCGTGGTCTCGAGGTAAAATGTTTCTCCGACTTCAGGAAGATAAACATCTGTCGGCAATCGATCACCACCAAATCCCCAACCTTGCAAAGCGCTCTGCAATTCTGCGGTGAGATTTTTTCCGTCGAGCCAGTGAGCAAAAGTCGCAGCATCCGCGCTCCAGATGGAAACATCGGCCCCCGCATGCTCCAGCCAATAGCCGGAGTGCGCATCGCGCACGATCACGACATGAGGGCCAAAACCGCTCCACGGCTTTTCTTGGAGAACCGGGCAAGGAAGTTGCTTCGGGCACCACCACACTTGCGCTGGCCCTTCGTGCATGATCCAAGCGCCGCTATCCAGCGAGCGACGAAAAGCCCACAGCCGTGCGATTTCTTTTTCATCTCGCGCCAGCTTCACCATCTCTTTCCAGTTAAGCTCGTTCACAATGTCGGGGCCAACCCACGCAAGATCTTCAACCTTCAGCATGGTGACTTTTCTTTCTCCATCAGGGAAAGGCCAGCTCACATCCAAACCCTCTGGGCCAATTTTTACGCTCACACCAGGTAGCCAGCGGGAACGCATCATAAGAAAAAACCTTGCTCGAGAAATTGTCGTGCGATGGCCCGTGCGATGCCGGCATTCACTGGTGACTCACCAGAAAGCCTGAAGGGATCATAGTCTTCTAGCCAAGCGCGCTTGATAAGCGTGGGAGGAAGCCGACAAGAAAAATCAGCAACCCAAGGATCACTCAAGGTACACAGCGGAAGTCCATGCTGAGCACACCATGCTGGGTTAGCGCTCAGAGGTGCTGCGAGATGATGAGGCAGCCACAAGACCGCCGTCTCATCAGGGATCGTGTCTTGCACCTGCACGATTCCGACTTTCTTACGCCAGGCCAAGGAGAAGTGCAGCCAATCTTTCGGAAAATGATGGATGCTCCAGTCGCGCACAGGTACCTTGGTCCCATGAACCGGCACCGTTCGCTCCCACGCCTTTCCTTCCCAGCCAGCACGACGAAGTTCTTCAATCACTTGGGCCGACAGCGCCAATCCACCGTAAGGATGGTTTTCAGCGACGATAAGAATGTTGCTCACTTTTTTAACTTTCACTTGGTGCGGGACCTGACCACAGAGATTGTCCCAGCCGATCACTTGCACGTTGAGTTGCATCTCCGGATAAGCTTCTTTCATGAGCAGAAGCATGGAAGGTGCGGTGACCCAAAGAGTCGCCTGACTCAAGAGTCCGTCTAAAAAAAGCTGGCGTGGAAAATCATGCAGATGAGAAACCAAAATGATCTCAGCGTCAGGGTGTTTCTCTAAGTGCGGGACCAATTTAAATGCACTGGAACGAGTCACAATGAAGGGATGACGTCGTCCCGAAGACTGCGCCCAATCCAGCCAGACTTTTTCCCCTTCAGGCTTCAGCAGAATGCTCAACGAGTCCCCTCTCTCGCGTGCAAAAAGCTCGCGATCTCCGTTTCCACGAGGCGAGAGGCTTCTTCAGTATTTTTTCCCTCGATGGCAGGCAACAGATTTTGCAGACGCTGCTTCACTGAAGAATTGATGAGCGCTAATTTATCCACCGGTGCGGTGACGACCACTCCGGTTCTGACCAACGACATCTCTTCGCTTTTTTGCGTCCGTCCCCAAAAGTTATTTTTATTCATCCAGCTCCGCGCTTCTTCGACGAGCTGGTGGGCATTCAGATCAAACAAATTTGCGTAGAGGGTGGCCAAGAAATTTTCTGCCACCCAAAAGAGCTGATCACCCAGTCCAATGGGCGGACGGCCGGGTTCATTAGATAGCAAAAAAGTCGGCGCACTTTTGATGGGCAATAAGAAAGCGCCATGAAGATCGAGCAGACGACCCACAACATCTATGTTTGCGACACTGAAGGCCGGCATCAGTAGGCCCTGCTTGATGAGGCGCTCCCAGCGCGCGAGAACACTCTGCCACAGTTCTCTCCCGTCCGCTTTTCCTTCGTGAGCAAGAATGGTGTGGGCCAAATGCTGGCGCGCTTTTTGCGTACTGACTCTCAGAGGAATCGTGGCCAGACGGGGCAAAGAAAAATCACGGACGAGCAGATAGCTCTGCGGTTGGTCTTCATAGCGAAAGACTCCCGCAATCTTCACTGTGTCCTCGCCCAATAAAGCCGACGTGAAATATTCTGCCAGGCCTTCCTCGAGAGTCAGTCCACCCCAACTATGCGTCCAGTCTTCACGAACCGCGAGCGCATTGCGACCGCTCCCCTTCCATTGAAACCGGCCCAGTTGGACATGACGAGAAGAACCGAGGCTGAAGAGGTTGTAGTCGTGAGCAAAAACTTCTGTGACGTAAGTCGAGAGCGGGCGAACATCACCAGGCGCAAGAAACACTGACTCATCGGCCAAACTTTGCGGGGCAAGACTTAGGCTTCCCGTTTGCTGAGCATACTCATCCCAGAATGCTTTTTCCTCATCCCATCTTCCGAGGACGGCCTGCGTCGCTACGGTTCTCGTGGGAACTCGAATCATGCGTCGTCCATAGTCGTCGATATGCACTACACTCTCCTAGGATTAGAGTTATAATCGCATGGTGTGGGAGGCTTTCCAAGCATGAACGAGACTCAACAAGTACGCGCGCAAGTCGATTCCTGGCTGAGCTATGGCGTCGAAAAAAATCTCTGGGCAGAAGCATTGCTGCTCGGAAGCCTGACTCGATCAGACGGCTTTGGCGTGCAGTCCGATGTCGACATTGTCGTCTGCCTCAATGACGAGCAAATCACGGATGCGCGTCACTCCTTGCACAAGCTCCAATCTCTGCTCAATCGCAAGGTCGACGTGAGTTTGATCACGCCGGCCTATTGCGCCGGCTTCGACCTCACCCACCAGCAAGCGTTGACGGTGAGTGAAGCTCTTCTGCTCCATCCCCAAAGTTTATTGGCGCAGCAACTGCAACCCCGCCGCGCTTGGCTGCAATCTGACGCGATTCTACTCTGGCGTTGGTACCGCGCCTGGGCCAACGCTCGCTTGGGTACAGACAAGGAAAACCTTTCGAGCAAAGATCGACTAGATCTCGTTTTTCTTGAGCGCCTGACCCATGAGACATTTCCGTGCGAAAACTACCACGCGTGGAAGACACTTAGTTGGGACAAACTCACTGAGACTTGCCAGATTTTCTCTACGAATAAAACGGAGCTGCCTGCCGTTGATTTTCGTTTTCTTCATCACCTTTTGCGCCACAATTCTGCGCGCCCCCTAATCGCGACGATGGCGGACTGGTCTCGATACCTATTCGACAGTGCCGAGAAGTTGGTGCGCCCATGAAGCTCGATCGCCTCGACCTGCTCATGCTTGTGATCGCGGCGATCGCCAACTGGGCGCTCTTTATCTATTTGCCCACGGAGTTCTTCTTTGATGCCTCCAAGATGGCCCGCCCAACCCTCATGGAAAATGCCAACACGCTCGGCTACTGGTGGCATATCTTTACCCACTCCAATCATGGCCCCCAGTATCGTCCGTTAGGTTTCTTCGGCTATTTTCACATCGTAGACAGCTTCTTTGGAGCAAGTGCCGTGGCGCACACTCTCATCTCGGCAATATTTTTTAATGGCTGTCTCTACTTCATGTCGCAACTTCTGCGCGCACGTAACACCATCGCAGGTTGTGCCGCTTGGATTTTCTTCGCTCTTAATCCGGCCTTCCTCTCCATCAAAGATTTCTCCTTCAATCTCAAGTACTACGGAGTCATGCTTTTCTTCGTGTGGGGCCTCAAAAAAATCTACCTCGATGTGTGGACGAAAAAGCTGACTCTGCAGCTCACGCTGGGCCTTTTTATCGCACTCCTGAGTCATGAAGGCAGCCTTACTCTCGGGGCCATCTTTCTCGTCTGCCACTTTGCTCTTCATCGTCGCATCCCCACGCATGCTCTGTGGACACTGCTCCCCCTCATGACCTACCTCGCTGTTCGCCTCATCAACGGCGTTCCTCAACATGGTTTCATGCAGGTGGGTCTGGATAAACTTCTTCCTCTCCTGGGAAGCTACTTAGGCATCTCTTGGGGCGGACATTTGTCATCACACTTTCCGCTCTTCAGTGCTCTATTAATTATTGCTGGCCATGCGGTGCTATTGATTTTGATCGGTATCACCGTTTGGAAGAGATCACTTCCCCTCGCGGGCCTCACCCTTGCCGTCATCATGGTGGCCTCCCCATTTAGTTTGCTTCCTCAGCATTCAGCGCCGGACCGAGTGATGTGGGCACTCCCTTTGGTGGCGATGATTTGGTATCAGCTCTTTAGTGAGGTTTTGCACAAGTGGCGCCCAGCACTTTTGATTGTTTGGCTTCTGGTCATTCATCTTGGACTGACGCATAACCTTGTGGCGAAACATCAATCTCTCACCAAGCAAGTTCTCTGGATGGAAAAAGTAAACGCAGAGCTTATCAAACACGCCACGACAGTCCCCCCGGTCCCCGTTGTGCGCTTCACGAACTTCGACAAATTGAATCGCTGGCATGGGGTCTTTCTTCTCGGAGCGCAGTTCGCTTGGCGGCACCCAGATCGGATGCTGTACATCGAATGGGATGGCTTTCCATCGAAACAATTGATTATAGGCGGATCGTCTTATCACTACTCTGCGGAGGGTGGTCAAAAGCGCTGGATCCGCGATGTGTTTTCGGCCTGGCATGAGCGAGAATTGCCTCCACGAGGGCAGGAAATCCGCCTCCCCATGATCGGATGGTAATGGCCAACAGCTGCTTTTTTGGGCAAGATGCGCGCCATGATAAACCTCCTTCTCCCGCTCGCTCTTGAACTCCAGTTTGTGGGTCCCTGTGACTCCAAACCGATGTTAGCCGTCGAGGTCTCTGACCTCGAGTCCACAACGGTGGGCGACCTCACAGTGAATACGTTGGATGATCGGGGCATTCCTTATCAAGGCACCCGCCAGGGTCTAAACAGTGCCTTTGGCACCCCTATTGGCCGTGAGGCGATGGAAATCATCGGACCACAAGAAATGCGCAGCTACGGTTGGTGCTATGAAGTCGATGGGGTTTCACCAGAGTTCTTCCCGCACGAGTACACGATAACGAAGCTCAACAAAACCGTCAGATGGTACTTCGCTTACGCTCACTACCTGAATGGCGAATGGATCCGTCAGTGCGCTCCCGCTCATGAGATTCGTCCTGCATTTTTGTGTGACTAAATTGCATTCTCCCTTATCATTAAGACATGAGGTTCACTCTCGCCTGTGTCATTCTGTGTCTTAGCTTTCAGGCGTTCGCGTATGAGCTCTTAGTCGTCCAGGCCGTCTCTAGCAGCAAAAAAACCTTCGTTACTAGAAATGGAAAACGCCAAGGCGTCGTCCAAAACCTCACCGGCACTTTTACTTCTGACGACATGGCCCTCATCGCCAAGGCCGTGACCGTGACGTCGCAGTTCACGCAGTGGCAGCTGGTGAATGATAATGCCAAGGTGCCGTTCGAGCCGGGCGCACTCATTACGTATCATCCGGCGCAAGAGTACATCTGGGCGCTGAACCCAGAGGCCGCTCGCAAGAAATACCTCAAAGAACTTCGCCCAGAAATTAAACGTTCTTGGATCGTGAAAGGCGCCATGACCAAGGGCCTCAACGAAAGCGTTTCGGGCGCAGCCCCTCAAGACACCAGCCGCGGCGGCGTGGCGCTTGATGCACTTTACGAACGTCTCTACACCAACTTCGCTTGGGATGCTGGCATTCGCTACGAAAATGAAGTGGTGAATTTAAGCGGCGGCTCGTTGATCACTCAACGGATGATGGCGATCACAGATTTGTTGTATTACTTCGATGCACTCGATGAGTTCTATGCCGCTCGTATTTTTGTCGCGATCGGTATGGGTTACGGCCAGTCCAGTACGGATGCTGATGGGATCCGTCAGTCAGGCTTCGCCCTTCTTCTTCCTGCGGCCAAAATCGGTATGGCGTTGCCGTTCAACAAAGAATGGGACTTCATGATTGAGTCGGCATTTGAAACTTTGAAGAGTACGGAAGAGTTGGAAGATAAGACGAAGCAGACGGTGAACCAATCCAATCTACGAATTGCCATCGGTGTTCGTAAGTTTTTCTAGCAAAAAAAAGGCTCCCGAAGGAGCCTTAATTATTTTTTCAAACCAATTTCCTGCAAACGCTGCATCAGCCATTTGTGACTATTCACCGGCTCATACTTCTCGCCTGTTCCGCGACATGATGGGATGCAATTCAACATCGTGTCTGGGTTCGGGTGCACGAAGAACGGCATTGAGTAGCGCGTGTCATTGAAGTTATCCGGGTTCACCACACGGTGAGTGGTGGCCGGAAGAAGACCGTTGGTTAACACTTGCAACATATCACCAGTATCAACCACCAGTTGTTTTTCGTTGTTACGAACCGGCAACCATTTGCCGTCGCGATCCAACAACTCAAGACCAGAAGTCGTGGCACCCACCATCACCGTGATGAGGTTGATGTCTTCGTGGGCCGCTGCACGCACCGAGTTCTTCGGCGCATCTTTGTGCACAGGTGGATAGTGGATCGGGCGCAGGATTGAGTTACCGTCCTGAAGCATGTTGCGGAAGTAGTCTTGAGGAACGTCGAGCGCCTGCCCCAAAGCATCCATGATCAAATGAGCCGTGGTGTCCAAAGAGTTGAAGAGGTTCAACATCGTGGTGCGGAAACCATCGATCTCCGTAGGCCAGATGTTCGGTGGGAAGTACGTGCGGAATTTTTCATCCACGAGCTTGTCGCGACCGACGTGCCAGAATTCTTTCAGATCAGGGAATGGATTGTTCTTCGCATGCTCAACACCGAAAGCGGTGTAGCCGCGCTGACCGCCGCCTACAGAGCAAACGTATTTTTGCTTCACTTCTTTTTCCATTTGGAAAAAGGCGTGGATCAATTCGTAAGCTTGTTTGGTGACCTTCTCATCGACGGTGTGATCCACCAAAACGATGAAGCCGTAGTCCTTCAGACCGGCGAAAAGATTGTCCACGAAACGGGTCTTATCCGTGTTCGTGCCGTTCACGTAACTCAAGAGGCTTAGTTCTGGGACTTTACGGGTCAGATCCATACAACTCTCCGGGTAAGTTTATACTCGGAAAATAGTCTCTGGCGGGGAGCGTTGTCCAAACAAATAATTGAATAGGGGTTATCTCCCCTAGTGAACCTTGAAAATTTTACTGCCTACCCGCACCCAATCAGAGGCGTAATCTCGGGCAATCAGGTAGTCCCCGCTCATTCCCATGGATAGTTCGCCCTTAGGACAGAGACGATCACGCATGTCTTTGAGGGCCTTAAAACAGCGGTGGGCCTCGCCCTGAACGTCCTCAGTGCGGATGGTTCCCATGGTCATCAGTCCCTGAAGAAACACTGAAGACCTGAGCGACATCATGTTTTGGATGGCCTGCGCGAGCGATTCCTCGGTCTCAAATCCAGACTTCTCATCCTCGCCGCTGGTGTTAACTTGGAGAAAAAGGCCAACGGGTTGAGCAAGGTTGAGTCCGTTGGCAAGTTTTTCAGCGAGGGCGAAATCATCGACCGAATGGATCGCCGTGAGGCGTGAGATCTTATTGAGCTTAGGAATTTTCTTGGATTGCAGATGGCCAATGAGATGCCAACGAAGCTCGCTCAGATCGGCCAGTGCTGCGTCTTTTTCTTCGAGCTCTTGTACGCGGTTTTCACCGAAGTCCCGTTGACCGGCCTCATAGAGCGAGCGAATGTCATCAATGGTTTGAGTTTTGCTCACCACCAGCAAACGCGTGGTGGTGCCTTTGAGCTCGGCCTGGAGAGCCGCTAAATTCGAAGCAAGTGCTTCACTTCTCTTCATCGGTCTTAGTTTTCTTCTTGAAAGAAATTTTGCCGTTCACTTCGATGTCATAGTCACGAAGCACGCGATCGATCTCTTTTGAGAGATCAATCTTTTCCAGCCAACCTTTGATCTCGCCTTTCACTTGGCCCAGGATCTCGGTCTTGGCCGACTTGGCGTTTTCAACCATGCCCTTCACGGCTTCCTCGCCCATGCTGGCAGCGGTGACACCCGTCGAAACGACAGTTCTGAAAATTTCACCCAGCGTCGCTTTGTTGTCTTTGTCTTTATCGCTCATGACGTTCCTCCTTAGAGGGTAGCCGCTCGTTTAGCGAAGGCCTTCATGTTCATCGGAAGATTCGTGCTCACCATGGTTTTTTCAACCATGCCCAAACCAGGGAAGAAGCCTTTGAGTTCAACTTCCAAGTTGTAGGTAACTTCGGTCTTGCCGTTGCCCAGGTCTTTCAACTTCCAACCACCGTTGTTCACTTTCATCATGTCACCTGAAACCAGGCTCCAAGAAACAGCTTCATTCTTCTTGCCGGTCAGCTTCAACGTGTAGGTCACTTCTTTAATGAGGTTCAAATTGAACTTCACGGTGGCGCTATCACCCGACTCACTGACGACTTCAACCGACTTCATGCCGTCTACAAACTTTGGATAGCTCTTGTAGTCCGTGATCGCTTGGTAAAACTTCTCAGCGGGTACATCAAAAATTTCGGTGCGTTCTGCTTTGGCCATAACTGTTCCTTGTTAGTAGCGAGGTTTTTTATCGAAGTGGTGTTCTGCGCGGATATGACGAACGGTGCCTGACTCTGAACGCATGACCAGCGAGTGAGTCATCGCGCCCCAAGGCTTGAAGATAACTCCATCGAGGAAGTTGCCGTTCGTGACACCCGTTGCGACAAACATCACATTGCCGCGAGCGAGATCGTCGATTTTGAAAACGCGGTTGATATCATCGACGCCCATTTTTTTAGCGCGCGCGATTTCTTCAGCGTTCCGTGGCTGCAAGATGCCTTGGAAGTCGCCGCCCAAACATTGCAAGGCCGCGGCTGAGATCACACCTTCCGGAGCGCCGCCGATGCCGAACAAGACATCCACGCCTGAATCAGGAGTGGCGGTGGCGATGGCCGCAGACACATCACCGTCGCCGATGAGTTGAATGCGTGCGCCAGTTGAGCGAATTTCAGCAATGAGATCGGTGTGGCGTGGGCGATCGAGAACAACTGCGGTTAAATCTTGAATGCGACATTTTTTTGCGTCAGCGATGCGCTTGAGATTTTCTTTCGCTGACACTCGAATATCGATGATGCCTTTGCACTCCGGGCCCACCGCGATTTTCATCATGTAGGTATCTGGCGCGTGCAACATGCAGCCGGCTTCCGCAATCGCCATCACGGAAATGGCGTTGTAGCCACCGTGAGCACAAATCGTCGTCCCTTCCAAAGGATCAAGGGCGATCTCGAGAGCAGGACCGCGACCGGTACCCACTTTCTCACCGATGTAGAGCATCGGAGCTTCGTCACGCTCACCTTCACCAATCACAACTGTCGCTTGGCAATCAACTGAGTCGAGCATGGCGCGCATGGCATCCACGGCGGCCTGGTCGGCGGCTTTCTCATCCCCACGTCCCATCAAACGGGCCGAAGCGATGGCGGCCATCTCAGTTACGCGGACAAATTCAAGGGCAAGGTTGCGGTTCATAGAGTCTCCAGAAAGGTTGCTTCATCCTAGCTCATTCACGAGCTAGGCGTCAGCTCAGTTTCCTGACGAGAAACTCTTTGGCGTCGCCAGTCAAAAGATCGACGGGAATCTTGCCGACAAGAGAGCGCACGCGCTGCAACTTATCTTCATCCACACCTTCATCCACGCGGAATACCATCTCATCTTCGTCGAGAAGCGGAGTGTCCACGTTGCGTTTAGACATGATGCGGCCGGTTTTAAGCCCCTGCCCGTCCTGCCACTCCACAAAATTCTCCAAGAGCAAGACCTGGAATTGCGCCAACTCACCGTCGGGGTGTTTCCACACAAATATTTCCACGGGGCCATCTGAGCGCAGCCAGTATTTGAGCTTGGCCGGCAGATCAGCGCCATAGTCCACACGATGCAGTGGCTTTAAAGCAGCGATGAGACGCTCTTCTGACAAAAACGATTTGAGTCCGGTGGCCAGCTCAGCGCGCTTAATGAATTCGATCCCCACGCGACCTTTGGTCTTCCACATGACTTTGCCGTGCATGGTCAACTCGTGGCCCAGCCAATGAACGGTTCCGTTCAACGGTTGCCCTTCGCTGTATTGATCATCGGCGATGCCAAGCTGCATACCGGTAAAGGAAATATCTTTGATTTGGTGTGCCCGCGTTCCTTGGTCAGGTTTGAACGTGAGGTAGCAGACGGGAAAACGAGGGAAAATCCGTTTTTCGTGTTGCTCAAAGTCAGTTTTAATCAAATTGAAGCGACGCTCAGTGCTCATGGAAAATCCTTTTCCTCTAGAATGAGCTTCTATTCTAACCGCATCTTGAGCAGGCGCCAGCGGGAAAAGCTTTCTTTTGCCCGCGTCCATGCACCCTGGTAACATTCTGGTCATGCCCCATCACAATGATCTTGAAATCGACAACCTTCCGAATCGTCTGACCATTCTGCGCATGCTGATGATTCCGCTCGTGGTCTTGTCCTTGTACTTCGTTGATCATCCCCAACAGGGCACCGGGACCATTCCGACGTGGGTGCTTTCCCACTTGGCAGCTTGGACTTTTGTGGCTGCCTCACTGACCGATTGGCTGGATGGGTGGATTGCACGCCGTCGCAACATCGTCACAGTCCTCGGATCTTTTCTCGACCCCATCGCGGATAAGTTTCTTGTCGTCTCTGCTTTGATTATGTTGGCCGCCATGAACCGCGTTCATGCTGTCGTCGTGATCGTG
>JBEIPE010000434.1:0-1932 GCA_040377215.1 Halobacteriovoraceae bacterium | reverse complement strand
ATGCTTAAAATGGAAAGATCAGACGTCGAGCCCATCGACTTCGTGCCAGAAATTATCACCGAAGACGGTGAAAACCGTCCGGCCCGTCCGCATCACGATTCAATCGAGATTGGTGCTGTGGGTGGACCACGTATGATCGAGCTTTTAAATTACAAACGCAAAAACCGTGATGAAATTTTGCGCAATAATGAGCGTGGCGCGATGTTTGTGGTTTATACCGACAAACCAGTGCAGGTTCGTGCGTTCTTGCGCAAAGACAAAGACATGTCAGCGATGATCAAAGAGATGGTGATCGTGAACAAGACCTTGGTGGTGGAGCTCACGGGCCAGCAACAAGTTTCGGAAGCTTTCTTTGAGTTGATGAGACATTACGAAGAAGAGATGGCCCAGAGTGGAATCACGAAGATTGATGCCTGCAATAAAGACATCTGCATGGACGTCAAAGTGAACGAACAGAATATGATGCCGCTGTTACTGCAGGGAAATAAATTGCGCATCGAAACAAATGTCGACGCTTCACGCGTTCCGCCAAAATCCTTCCAGCTCAAAGGTTTTATTGAGTTTGAAGTGAAGTTGGATGTTCCGATCTAGTTGCAAATCATTTGCATTTAAGGCTTTTGCCCACTAAACTACCTCCTCACGGGGGTAGTTATGTTTTTGCTATTGTTGCTTTCAGGTTTTGCTCAAGCCGAGACCATGCGTCTGGGTGAAATTCACGTCATCGATAAACCCAATTCCCTTTATGATTTCATTCCTAGCACCAGCGCCTTGCGTGGTGATGAATTGCAGCGCAAACGCGAGACCTCGCTCGGTGATACGCTTCAAAAAGAAGCGGGCGTCAACAGCGGTAGCTTCGGCCCTGGTGCTGGCCGCCCCGTCATTCGCGGGCTGGATGGCGACCGTATTCGTGTTTTGCAAAATGGTCTCGGCACCATGGATGCCTCCGCACAGAGTGTGGATCACGGCGTGCCAGTGGATATGCTCAACACGGATCAAGTGGATATTGTCCGTGGACCGATGTCGTTGCTTTATGGCGCTTCTGCTGTGGGCGGTGTCGTGAATGTATCTAACCAACGTATTCACCGCGAATTTGAAGCCGGAACATTGTCGCAGTTTGATGTGCGCTCAGAAAGTGCCTATGGTGGAGCCGCTACGTCGGCACGTTTGGACTGGGGCAAGAATCAGTGGATGACTCATATCGATGGCTCATTCAGAGATTACGGAGATCAGCGCATCGGTGGCGGTGAGCGCCTCAACAACACGCAGAACCAACAAGAAGGTGTCGCTGCGGGCACTTCACGGATTTTTGAGCGCGGCCATGTAGGCGTGAGCTTCTCGCATTTTGGGACTCAGTACGGATCTGTCGCTGAGCCTGAAGTGGGCATTCGTCTGCGCCAGAATCGTTTCGAGTTAGATAGTGAGTATCGTCCAGAGAATGGCCCAGTGGATAAAGTCCGTCTGCGTTCAGCGCAGGCCCGCTACCGTCACGATGAACGTGAAGGGGATACCGTCGGAACCGTTTTCAAAAATAATGGCAATGAATCGCGTCTTGAGTTGTTACGCTCGCGCGGAGAGTGGCATCATGTGGCCGGATTACAAACGCAGATTTTTAAATTTTCTGCCGCTGGAGATGAGGCCTACCTGCCCACGGCCAAGAATCGTCTCGCCGCTCTTTTTAGTTTTCATGAAAAACGTGTCAGCAATACCACCTTCAACTTTGGTGGCCGTGTAGAAGACGCACAAATTCAGCGCGAAGAGAGCACAGGTTTTGGTGATGCCACTGAACGGGGCTTCACCGGACTCTCAGGAGCTGCAGGTGTCTTGCAAAAATTTGGTGAGTGGGGTGTGGGTTTCACGGCGAGTTACACCGAGCGTGCGCCAACGTTTCAAGAACTTTTTTCGAATGGTGGTCACGTAGCGACGGGCACTTTT